>DYJG01000192.1:0-5596 GCA_020723225.1 Desulfobacca acetoxidans
CCCCTCTCCCCCCTGGGGGGGAGAGGGCTAGGGTGAGGGGGGGGTTGGCAAAAACTTTCAGCAACGATTTAGAGAGTCCACCGCTGAAAAGTCCCCCTTTGGTAAAGGGGAATTTATTAGGATTTTTCATTGCATCCAAAGCGTTTGCGCAGGAGTCAATCCACTTCAGACCTAAGACCGGAGACCGAAGACCCGCCTCAGAGACCGAAGAACGAAGGCCTTCCATCGTCATTTCCGAACCTTTGGCAGAGACCTTCGGCTATCAAGAAGGAGATATCCTGGAACTCCCCACCCCCGCGGGCCTCCAGCGCCTGCGCGTCGCCGGGGTCTTCTACGACTACCGCACCGACGGCCCCAGCGTCTGGATGGATCTCCGCCAGTTCCGGCGCTTCTGGCCGGATACGCGCCTGAACGCGGTGCGCCTCTACCTTAAGGACAAAAGCAAAATCCCGGAGGTCCAGGCCCGGCTCCAGGAAAAATACGGCTCCCGCTACCGGCTCCTGACCATGTCCCATGAGGATTTGCGCCAGGGCATCCTGCGCATCTTCGATGAAACCTTTGCCCTCACCTACGCTCTCGAAGGCGTGGCCGTGTTGGTCGCGGTCTTCGGCATCATCACCACCTTTCTGGTGCTCATCATGGAGCGGGAACGGGAGCTGGCCCTGCTCCAGGCCCTGGGTGCGAGCCGACGGCAGATCCTTTCCATGGTCCTGGTGGAATCCGGCCTGGCCGGTTTCCTGAGTTTTCTGTTGGGCGCGGCCTGCGGCTCCGTATTATCTTTATTACTTATATATGTTATCAACAAACAGGCCTTCGGCTGGACCATCCACCTCTTCTGGACCCCGGGCATCTACTGGCAGACTTTTGTATTGGTCCTGGCCCTGGGCCTGGTCTCCGGGGCCTACCCCGCCTGGCGCGCGGTGCAGCCGCACCTGGCGGCGATTTTGAAGGAAGAGTAGGTTTCACCGCAGAGACGCAGAGGGCGCAGAGAATAAATGGGTTGCGAGTTGCGGGTTACGGGTTGCGGGTTAAAAATAAAACAACCCGCAACTCACAACTCGCAACTCGCAACTCCCTACGCCTCTGCGGTGAAGTTCTTTTTTGATCAAGATATGTTATCCTTATAAAATGCTCAAACGCACCTTCATACATCTCCCCGGGGTCGGCGAGCGCACCGAGGCCCATTTTTGGCGGCAGGGGCTGCATACCTGGGAGGATTTTCTAAACGCCAACGAGATCCCCGGCCTGGGCCGGGAGCGGCTGGTGCAACTCCGCACCGGCGTGGAGGAATCCCTGGCCCATGAGGACAACCCCGCCTATTTCGGCCCCCTGCTCCCCGTGGCCGAACGCTGGCGCTTATTCCGCCGCTTCCGGCAGCGGGCCGCGTACCTGGACATCGAAACCACCGGCTACACCTGGCCAGGCCTCCAGGTGACGGTGGTGGGCTTATATGACGGCCGGGACATGCGCCAGTTCGTCTACGGCAAAAACCTGGATGAATTCCCCGCGGCCCTGGAGAACCTGGACCTGGTCATCACCTTCAACGGCTCCCAATTCGATCTCCCCGTGCTCCGGACCTATTTCCCGGACTTAGAGCTCCCTCCGGTCCACCTGGACCTGCGCTTTATCCTGGCCCGCCTGGGCTTTAAGGGCGGCCTGAAGCGCATCGAGCCCCGCTTCGGCATCCACCGCCCCCCGGAAGTGGACGGCATGGACGGCTACGAAGCCGTGCTCCTCTGGGCCCGCCACTGCCGGGGCGACTATACCGCGCTCCCCACCCTCCTCACCTACAACCGGGAAGACGTGGTGAATATGGAGACGCTGATGGAGCGTGCTTTCCAACTGGCGGAGACGCGTCTGCTGGGGGGATAATTTTTGGGGGGGAAAAGGGGAAGAGGGAAAAAGGGGAAAGGGACCTTTCCCCTCTTCCCCTTTTCCCCTTTTAGGTTAGAAATAACAGCCGGGTGCTGCCAGCCCCCGGCTTATTATGGGCCTTCCTTCTGTCTTCAATCATTTAACAGCAGCAATAGATAGGAATGGTTCCGCTGAAAGTTGCCGGCGGAGAATTTAGCCACAAAGGCGTTCTGAGCCCCGGTGTTGCCCGGCCAGGGCTGCGCCGGATTTTGAGTTGGGAAATTAGAAGAGAAGGTGAGTCCCGAAAGCACTACGTTGCGGGAGGAATCGACGGCCAGTCCATAGATGCGGTCGTTGCCGGAACCGCCCAGATAGGTTGAGTAGCCCAGAGTGGCGCCGCCCGGGGCGATTTGCATTAAGATGGCGTCAAAGCTCCCCTGGTGCGTCTGGCTATACGCGTTTAAGGTGAACGGGAATTTCTGGGGCGCCACGTTGGCTGGCGCATATTTCTCGCCCGGGGTGTCTTTCCCCGTTTCCCCGCCCACATAGACGCCGCCCTGGGAATCGACGGACACGCTGGTGCCGAAACCGCCCCAATTTTGTTTGGGGTCGGCTCCCGAGGTTCCGCCGCCCAGGAAGGTGGCGTAAACAAGGGAGTTTGCGCCAGTCTGGGAAGGATCGATCTTTACCACGTAGGGCTGATCGTTGGACGTTGCCGGCGTGAGATAAGGGGCGGTGGGAAAGACGCTGGGGCCTCCCTGGGTCTGGGGAAAGCCCGCCGATTGGGTGCGGCCCGTGGCCACGATCAGTCCGGCGGGATCCATCGCGATGCAGTAAGTGTCATCCCGGGCATTGCTGGTGTCCGCCCCCAGGTAGGTGGAGTAGCTCATGGTGTACACGGAGGACGAGGAACCGGGCTGGCTCGACTGGATCTGGGTGATAAAGCCGTTGCTGGTAAAGCCGTCCGGGGGGGCGGTATTGCGGTAGCCATTGTTGGTGGGGAAGTGCTGAGATTTGGTATAGCCACATAGGGCAATGTTGCCGCCGGAGGCGTCAACGGCAATGCTGTGCCCTTGATCATCACTGCTCCCTCCGAGAAAGCTGGCATAAATTAATGAATTGGGGCCGCTCTGGGAGGGGTTGATGATGCACATGCAGGCGTCAAACGCACCGGCAAGCGCGCTCTGGAGGGCATTGGGCGTTACCGGGAATTTGGTCGTCCCGCCGCTGCCGGAGGAATTGGTAATGCCGGCAACATAGACCAGACCGGCCGCGTCCACCGCCACCGCGTTGCCGCTGTTGTTATCATCGGTAAAAGTGGCTGGCGGCGGCGGCCCCTCCACCCCGCTGCCGCCCAGGTAGGTCGAGTACTGGAGATTGCCGTTGGCATCAAACACGGTTATGAAATAATCCGACTGGCCGTTGTTCTGCCCCTGAAAAGCATTCATGGTGGGGAAGGGTCCCGAGGCGTCCGAAGTGGTGAGGCCGACGACCGCCACGCCGCCATTATTCGGCATGGCGGCCACCCCGATGCCCATGCTTTGATTGTTGCCCCCCAGGTAGGTGCACCAGAGCAGTTGGCCAACAGGGTTGTATTTCGCCACGAACGCCGACATGGTGCGGTTTGGCGCCGGGGCAGGCTGGAAGACATTCGTTGTCCCGGGAAGATCGGAGACCGTGGTGGCGCCGGTTATGTAGATATTGCCCTGGGTGTCGCAGGCGGCATTCTGGGCGAAGGTAAGAGGAGTAGCGCCGGACACAAAGGGCGTTGCTCCCCCCAGGTAGGTGGAGAAAACCAAGCCCCCGGACTGGGCGGAGGAATAGTCGGCTCCGAAAAATGTGGTGATTACCAGCATCAGAACAATAACAGGGCTGCCAATAACTCGCGGCATCATACAGAACTGGCCTCCGTTTGTGGACAAATTGATTTCTGCAGCAGCGGAACCATTCGGAACAATTCTCTCTCCCCCGCTTTTCTTCTTTTAACCCATCAATCCGCAGATTTTGCAAAACCTGAGCCACCGCCTGCAAAAACCGGTGTGGCGGCATCCCTTTTATTCAGCCGTCTGATCTCCTGGTGTGCAGGATAGCACAAGCTGTCACTGAAAGACAGGTTAACACCGATCCCTGCCCCCTGACCCCTGCCCCCTAACCCCTAACCCCTGTCTTTAAAATCTAATTGAGCTAAGATGGCTGCTGTCGTAAGATAGATTTGTTACAATAAGATAGATTGGAGCACATATGTTCTTTTCGCGGATGCTGATTCCCACTCTCAAAGAAAATCCCGCGGAGGCGGAGGCCGTCTCCCACATCCTGTTGTTCCGCGCCGGCATGATCCGCAAGCTGGCTTCGGGCATTTACAATTATCTTCCCATGGGACTGCGGACGCTCCGCAAGGTGGAGCGCATCGTCCGGGAGGAGATGAACCGGGCCGGGGCCCAGGAAGTGTTGCTGCCCGCGGTGCAGCCCGCGGAACTGTGGCAGGAGACGGGCCGCTGGCAGATTTACGGCAAGGAGCTGCTGCGCTTCAAGGACCGCCACGGCCGGGACTGCTGTTTCGGCCCCACCCACGAGGAAGTGATCACCGACCTGGTGCGTAAAGAAGTCCACTCCTACCGGCAATTGCCTTTGAACCTCTACCAGATCCAGATGAAGTTCCGGGACGAGATGCGGCCCCGCTTCGGGCTGATCCGGGGCCGGGAGTTCCTGATGAAGGACGGCTACAGCTTCCACGTCAATGAGGCCGACGCCGAGGCCTGCTACCAGGACATGTACCACGCATACACCCGCATCTTTCAACGCTGCGGCCTGCGCTTCAAGACGGTGGAGGCCGACTCCGGCCCCATCGGCGGGAGTTACTCCCATGAATTCATGGTCCTGGCGGAGACCGGGGAGGACCTGCTGGCCTCCTGCCTGGCCTGCGACTACGCCGCCAACCTGGAGAAGGCGGAAGTGGTCCCGCCCGCGGCCGCTCCCGAAACCGCCCCAGCCTCTTCCGGCCCTGAAGAAGTGGCCACCCCGGACGTCCGCACCGTGGAGGAAGTGGCCGGGTTCCTTAACGTCACCCCCTTGGAAATCATCAAAACTTTGATTTATGAGACCGAGAAAGGGCCGGTGGCGGTGCTCCTCCGGGGTGACCACGAAGTCAACGAAGTGAAGGTGAAAAACCTCCTGGGGGTCATGGACCTGACCCTGGCCGGCGCGGGCCGGGTCCAGGAACTCACCGGCGGCGAAGTGGGTTTCGCGGGACCCGTGGGCCTGAATCTGCCCATTTATGCCGATCAGGCCGTGCCCGCGATGCCGGCCGCGGTCACCGGGGCCAATAAAACCGGTTATCATCTCACCGGGGTCAGCCCCCGGCGGGACATCACTATGACCCAGGTTGCGGACCTGCGCACCATCACCGCTTTAGACCCCTGTCCCCGCTGCGGCGGCGGCCTGGAAATCCTCCGGGGCATCGAGGTGGGCCACATCTTCAAGCTGGGGCTCAAGTACTCCAAGGCCCTGAAGGCCACCTTCCTGGACGAGGCCGGGCAGGAGCAATTTATCTTCATGGGCTGCTACGGCATCGGCGTCAGCCGTATCGTCGCCGCGGCCATCGAACAGGGCCATGACGGCCAGGGCATCATCTGGCCCCTGGCCCTGGCCCCGGTGCAGGTGGGTTTGGTTCCCATCTCCCTGAACGACGCGGCTACCAAGGACACGGTCTTTAAGTTGCACGACGACCTGGAGGCCGCCGGCA
>DYJG01000192.1:5606-5774 GCA_020723225.1 Desulfobacca acetoxidans
CCTGGACGACCGGGATGAGCGCCCGGGGGTGAAGTTCAAGGACTGCGACCTGTTGGGTATTCCCCTCAGGGTTCTCATCGGCCCCAAGACCCTGGCCGCGGGCCAGGCTGAGGTGCGCCACCGGCGGAGCGGGGAGACCGTTATGGTGCCGCTGGGGGAATTACTTGC
>DYJG01000193.1 GCA_020723225.1 Desulfobacca acetoxidans
ATCCCACTCCATCGAGACCCTGCGCCAGGTCCGGGATGAATACGGCCGGGACTGGGAGTTGTATTTCATCCTGGGTCTGGACGCCATCCTGGAGATCACCACCTGGAAGGATTACCGGGAGCTGTTCACCCTGTGCCACTTCGTGGTCCTGGACCGCCCGGGCTACGACCGCGGCCAGTTGGAGGCGGTGCTGCGCCGGGAGGTCCATCCGCTGTTTCACCCTCTGCCGGAGGCCGGGGTGTTTCAGCATCCGGAGGGAGGCAAGGTCTATTTCCTGGCCACCACCCTGATGGATATTTCCGCCACCCGCATCCGCTCCCTGGTGGGGGAGGGTCGCTCCGTCCGTTATCTCTTGCCGGAAAAGGTGCGAAGATATATAATAAAAAACAAGTTATATCTATGAAGGAGGCCGCCACGGCGCTGGCCCAAAACACCCTGAACGCAGAGGCCCTGCTGGAACTGGCGGTGCAGACCATCGACGCCGTCAAGGGCCTGGACCCCGTAGCCCTGGAGGTTAAGGGGATCTGTTCCTTTGCCGATTATTTCCTGATTGCTTCCGGCACTTCCCGGCGCCACGTCCTGGCCCTGGCGGAACACCTGGAAGAGGCCCTGGGCCAAGCCGGGGTCAAACCTTTAGGGGTGGAAGGCCTCCAGGAGGGCCTGTGGGTCCTGATGGATTATAACGATGTGGTGATCCACATCTTTTCCGAGTCTCTCCGGGAGTTTTACAACCTGGAAGGCTTATGGGCCGAAGCCCCCAGACTCTATATGGAAACCGGTCCCGCGGTTTCTCCCGCTCCAGCCGCCGCCGGCTCCGGGAAGGAGACCGATGAGACCCGCCATGAATAAGAATTCTCCAGCCCGGGCTTTAGCCCTCTTCCTGGCCGCGCTGCTGCTCTTCCTGCCACTGCGTCCCTCCTGGGGGGGGATGTTTGACTCCCTGACCGTGGACAAGGAACGGGAGGTCGGCGAAGAGTTTTTTCTGGAATTGCAACAGGTTATTCCGGTCGTAGAAGACCCTTTCATCGCCTCCTATTTCAACCGGCTGGGGCAGAAGCTGGTGGCTCAGTTGGGGCCGCAGCCCTTCAAGTACCGCTTCTTTGTCGTCAACGACCCTTCCATGAACGCCTTTGCGGTGCCCGGGGGCTACATCTTTGTCACCACCGGCATGATCCGCATGATGGAGCGGGAGGGGGAGCTGGCCGGGGTCCTCGCCCATGAAATTTCCCACGTTTATGCCCGCCATATGTTCAAGACCATGGAAAAGGCCAAGGTGGCCAACATCGCGTCTTTGCTGGGGGCCCTGGCCGGAATTGCCCTGGCCGGGGTGGGAGGCGCAGCCTTATCCCAAGCATTGATGGCGACCTCCATGGCCGGCGGGACCAGCGCCATGCTCGCATACAGCCGGGACTTTGAAAAAGAAGCCGACGCCCTGGGATTTAAATGGATGGTCAAAGCCGGCTATGACCCCCGGGACATGATGAGCATCTTCAAAAAGATGAACCGGCAGCGCTGGTTTGAAGGCGGGAAAATTCCCATTTATCTCAGCACCCACCCGGATATTGACGGCCGTTTGGTGGACTTTTCCCACCAATTAAGCCAATACGGCCAACCGCTGCCCACCGGCGGGAACAATCCTGAATTCCAATACTTCGCCATCCGGGTGGAGGCCATGTCCGGCAACGCCAATCAACTACTGCGGCGCATGACCCAGGACAGCCTGCGGGAGCCGCAAAATCCGGTCTTCCATTACGGCAAGGCCCTGGCCCTGGCCAACCTGGAGCGGGGCGACGAAGCCCTGGCCGAGTTCCAGCAAGCCGTGAAATTGGCCCCGGGAAACTACCTGATCCAACGGGATCTGGCCATCTATTATTTTCAACGCAACCGCTATATGGACGCCTCAAAAATCCTGGAAGAGCTGTCCCGGCAACACCCCCAGGATGAAGCGGTGCTTTATTACCTGGGACGCATCTGCCAGGAGCGCCGCCAGTACGATCAGGCCCTGGCTCTCTTCGAAAAGGTGCATAAGCTCAACCCGGCCTTCATCGAGGTCTATTACAACCTGGGAACCGTTTACGGGGAAAAGAAGCAGTTGGGGCCGGCCCACTATTATTTGGCCTTCCACAGTCTGAAGACGAAGGCCCTGCCCGTGGCTTTGTTTCATTTCCGCAAGGCATTGACGAATCTCAACGCCTCCGATCCCCGCTATCCCGAAGTGAAACGCCAGATCGCCCGGCTGGAAAAGATGAAGGTCCGGGTCCGTAATTGAGTGAGCAGTAAGCTGTGAGCAGTGAGCAGTAAAAAAACAAACTATTTTTGTTTTTCGGCACTGGCTTTTCTGCTCCCCGCTCAATGCTCCCCACTCAATGCTCCCCACTCAATGCTCACTGCTCACTAAGTTAAGCCACCCATGCCTATTTACGAGTACCGTTGCCGGGATTGCCGCCGGGTTTCCAGCTTTCTGATCCTGAATCTTCGTGAGCCTTTCGCCCCGGTTTGCGGGAAGTGCGGCAGCGAGTCCCTGGACCGGATTCTCTCCCGGGTTAATGTGCGGCTTTCAGAAGAATCCCGCCTGGAGCGTCTGGCCGACCCTTCCCAATGGTCCGGAGTGGACGAGAACGACCCCAAGAGCGTGGCCCGCATGCTGAAAAAGATGGGGCAAGAGATGGGGGAAGACTTTCCCGGGGAAGTGGATCAAATGGTGGAAGAGGCCATGGAGGGCGGAGCGGGGGAAGCCGGAGAGGAATAGTTCAAAGTTCCAGGTTCAAGGTTCAAAGTTGAGTAACTCGTACTCGCCTGGAGTTTCGAAGGCTTTTTTCCTTCCCTTTTGAGGCTCACCATTACCCACAAGTTTATGAATGGTGGCATAGCCTTTCCAGGCTTGCCCAAAAGCCTGTGCCCCCCTTCCGGTGCTAATTTCGGGGTTCGGCCGGATTTTTAGACTTACTCGCCCCTGATTTTTGAGGCTTTTGAGCCAGGGCGTCGGCCGGCTGGGGGTTGGCCGGAGCCTCCCGGATGATATTATAAACTACGCCCTGCTTGTCCTTGCCCTGTTTCAGGGCAACTTTTTCCCCCTTTTTTTGCAGCTCCGCCATCTTGGCCTTGGCGGCCTTCAGATCCCGGAACTGGGCCACCTTGACGGGGCCGGCCTGGGCTTTCGGCGCGGCGGCCGCGGCCTTCTCCTTCTTCTTGGGGGCCGGACGCGCGGTTTTGGGCGGCTTGGTGTCAAAGCTGTTTTGGAACTTCAACTTGGCGGCCACTTCCTGGCGGAGCCGCTGTAATTCCTTCTCTTTGGAATCCCGATCCCGCTGGGAAATCCCTTTCTTTTCTTTTTCCTTTTTGGCCCGAGCCCCGGAGGTGGAGGCAGGGGCAGACGTGGGGACCATGGTCCCTGATACCGTCTCGGTTTGAGCGGGTGCGGCCGGGGGGGGAGTCTGCGGGGCCTTGGCCTGGGCCTGAGCCGCCGGAGCGGGAGGGGTATGTGCCGTGGGGAGCGCGGGGTCCGGAGGCGGCGACCACTGGGCCATCCTGGGAGCATCCGGAGTGATCAGCCCCCAACTGCTGAACCAGCGGTAGATGTCCCCCCGGCCCGCCAGCACCCCCAGGACGAAGATGATCAGCATCAGCCAGGTCAACCCCAGAGCGCCGCAGAGGACCTGTTTCACTCCCAGGACCAGCTGCCACTTCGCCTTCTTGGTCTTTTTCCCCCGGCCTTCCGGCATTTCTTCTCCCCCGAGGAGTGAGTGGTAAGCTGTGAGCAGTGAGCAGTTAAAAGAACGGTTTTAAAATTCTCTGATTTTTTACTGACCACTGACCACTGGCTGCTGCCTACTGCCTACTGATTACTGGCGACTTATCACTTATTACTTATTACTGATCTTACTGATCGCTCCCAACTGCTCACCGCTCACTGCTTACTTCTCACTGTCTACATCGTGTCCGGGGCCTCGACGCCCAGGATGCCCAGGCCGTGGGCCAACACGGTTTGGATGACTTGCACCAGGCAGAGCCGGGCCTGGGTCAAGGCCGCGTCTTCGGAGATGAACCTGTGTTTATAGTAATAACTATGCAGTTGAGAAGCCAGTTCCGTCAAGAAATAAGTGATGCGGTGGGGCTCCAAATTCCTGGCCGCGGCTTCCACCAACTCCGGGTAGTTGGCCAGCAGCTTGAGGAGGGAAGTTTCTTCCGGGAGTTGCAGCAACGCGAGGAGGGTCGGGGCCGGCTCGGGGATGGCGATATTCTGGGCCTCAGCCTGCCGGAAGACCGAGGCCAGGCGGGCGTGGGCGTACTGCACGTAATAGACCGGGTTTTCCGGGCTCTGGGTCTTGGCCACCTCCAGGTCGAAGTCCAGGTGGGAATCGGCCCGCCGGGTGAGAAAGATGAACCGGGCCGCGTCCTTGCCCACTTCGTCGATGACTTCCCGCAAGGTGACAAAAGTGCCGCCCCGGGTGGTCATGGCTACGGGTTCGCCATGGCGCAGCAGAGAAACGAGCTGCACCAGGATCACCTTTAACCGGCCCTCACAGCCCAATGCCTCCACCGCGGCGTGCAGCCGGGGCACATAGCCGTGGTGGTCCGCGCCCCAGATATCCACCACCAAGTCGTAATCCTGTTGAAACTTGTAATGGTGGTAAGCAATATCCGAAGCGAAGTAGGTAGTGACCCCGGTAGAGCGGCGCACCACCCGGTCCTTGTCGTCCCAGAAGGCCGTGGCCTTAAACCACAGGGCGCCTTCGTGTTCGTAGAGAAACCCCTTCTCCTTCAGGAGGTCAAAGCTTTTCTCCACCAAACCCTGGCGATAGAGGTCCGTTTCGCTGAACCAGCGGTCGAACGTAACGCCGAAGTCCTCCAGGTCCTGCTTGATACCCGCGAGGATGACGTCCCCGGCGTAGCGGCCCAGGGTGATAATTTCCTCCTTGGTGGGATTGGCGCAGGGCTGAGGATTGCCCGCCGCCAGGTAGTCCCGGGCCAGGTCCTTCATGTAGTCGCCCTGGTAGCCGTCTTCGGGGAACTCGATCTTTTCCCCCTGGAGTTCCCGGAGGCGGAAATAGAGGGATTTCCCCAGGGTATTGATCTGGTTGCCCACGTCGTTGATGTAGTATTCCCGGACCACCTCGTAGCCCGCGGCGGTAAGGAGATTCGCCAGGGCGTCCCCCAGGGCCGCGCCCCGGCCGTGGCCGATGTGCAGCGGCCCGGTGGGGTTGGCGCTGACGAACTCCACCTGCGCCTTCAAGCCTTGGCCCAGGCCGCAGTTGCCATAGACCGGTCCCAGGCTGCGAATCTCCGGGATGACCCGGCGCCAGTAGGCTTCTTCAATGAAAAAGTTGATGAATCCAGGCCCGGCGATCTCCACTTTTTGGAGCATGCCTTCCGGGGCCGCGAGGTTCTTGATGATGCTTTCGGCGATTTTCCGGGGGGCCATCCTGGCCGGCTTGGCCATGACCATGGCCAGATTGGTGGCCAGATCGCCGTGGTCCGCCTGCTTGGGGGCCTCCACTTCGAACGCGGGGAGGGTCTCAAAATTAAGCTCCCCGGCGCTCCGGGCCTGTTGCAGGGCCTGAGTGAGGAGTTCTCTTATGTGCTCTTTCGGTCGCATCAGTCCATTTTCTTTGTGTAACTTATTTATATCTCACGCAAAGACGCCAAGGCGCAAAGACGCAAGAATGTTTCTTTAGAAATTATAAGCTCTTTGCAACAATCTCCCCACTTGTCATTCTGAGGGAGCGGAGCGACCGAAGAATCTCGCTTTTG
>DYJG01000194.1 GCA_020723225.1 Desulfobacca acetoxidans
GATACTGGAGCCAGTTTTCCGTCCAGGTGCGCAGCTTGGTTAAATCCCAGCGGTCCGAGCTGATGGTGAGCTGCACCACCGGCAACTGCGAGGGGTCGGCTTTAAAGACCACGGGCTGATCGATATCCTTGGGGAGCTGCCGGGCCACCCGGGCCATGGCCGCCAGCGCGTCCTGGTAGGCCACGTCCACGTTGATCCCGTATTTGCAATTGACCAGGAGGGTATACATACCTTCGATGGATGAGGATTCCAGGTAGTCCAGGTTGTCCACCTGGGCCATCTGCCGCTCCACCGGGTCGGCGATATTGGTGCTGATCTCCTCCGGGGTGGCGCCCCGCCAATAAATGTGTACCCTGATCAGCGGATAAGTGACGTCCGGAAGAAAATTGACCGGCAAGAGGATAAAACTATAAATCCCCAGCACCAGTGCGGCGATGGTGATCACCGCCGCGGCGACGCGCCGCCGCACGGCGTAAGCGGTGATCTTCATTTGTCAACCCCTCCCTGGACCTTCACTTCCATGCCGTCTTTGAGCTTTTCATTTCCGGCGGTAATTACCGTTTCTTCCGGCTGGATACCGGAGATAATCTGCACTTTGCCTCCCGTTTCCAAGCCGGCTTTAACCACGCGGCGTTGAGCCTTTCCGTCTTTCAGGACAAAAACGACCTTCTCGCCGTTGGGCAGAACCAGCACCGCATCAGTAGGTACCGTCACCGCCTCGCCCGCGGTCTGCAAGGTCAGTTTCAGGCGGGCGAACATGCCGGGGACCAGGGCCACGGGCGTGGCCAGCTTCACCTCCGCGGTCCGGGTGCGCATGCGGGTGTCCAGGTCGGGATAGACCAGGCTGATTTTGCCTTCAAAGGTCTTGCCCGGATAGGCGTCCAGTTGGACCACGGCCGGGGTGCCTTTAAAGACCTCGGTGGCTTGCGCTTCGGGCACGGCCAGGCGGATCACCAGGCTGGAAGGCTCGTACATCTCCACCAGGGGAGCCCGCGGGGCCACAAAGTCGCCGTCTTTAACCAGGACCTTGGAGACCACCCCGTCCCAAGGGGCTGCCACCGAATAATCGCCGGCGCTCTCCCGGGCCTTGGCTAAAAGCGCCCGGGCACCCTCATATTTGGCCCGGGCGGTGTCCAGTTGCGAGCCGGGGACCGCGCCGCTCTGCACCAGGATTTTGATGCGGTTCAATTCGGCTTGCTGCTCTTTCACGGACTCCGAGGCCGCGGTCACCTGGGCCGCAGCCGCGCCGGAACGGCCGATGGTGATCAGCCGCTCGCCCCGCTTCACCTGGGCGCCTTCCCGGACCCGGCAGTTCTGGATGGGTCCTTCGCCCGGCGATGCCAGGCGGGCCTGGCGGGTCGGGGTTGCCGTGCCAGTGAGTTCCAGAGTGCGGGAAAGGGAGGCGACTTCCGCTTTTTGCACAGCCACGACGGGAATAGGTTTGCCCTTTTGTTGTTCCGCTTTGCCTTTTTCCTGACTGCCTGCAGGCAAGACGCTCAAGAAAGTTATAACTATGGCGAATATGTTTGCCAGAAACATAACCGGCTTTTTCATGAAAGCTCTCCCCCCACCGCCAGTTTCAGCCGGGCCAAAGCGCTGCGGAAATCCGCCAGGGCGCGGTAATAATTGGTTTCGGTCACCAACAGGGCCGTTTGCGCATCCAGCACGTCGGTGATGGTGCCAGCCCCCAGGTTATACTTCAGGGTCTCGATGCGCAGGCTTTCCCGAGCCTGTTCCAGGGCCTTTTCCGTGGCCTTGACTCGGGCACTGCTAGAGTCCACGTCCAGGATGGCGGTCTCCACCTCCTGGCGGACCTGCAGGTTGAGCTTGCGCAGCCGTTCCTGGGCCGCGGCCAGGACGGAGAATTCTTCACTCACTTTGGCGGAGATGCGCCCGCCTTCAAATAGGGGCAGGGTGACGGTGACCCCGATTTGGCCGTCATCGTCATAAAACGGGCCCCGGTCTGTGGGATTCAAGGCGTTCCGGTCATCATTCACTCCCATGACCCCGGAGCCCCGGTAGCCATAGGCCCCCACCAAGTTGACATTGGGGTAATGTCCGGCCCGGGCCGCGTCCACCCGCCGGGCCTGGCTTTCCAGCCGGTCCTTGGCCGCCTTGAAATCGGGGCGCAGTTCCAGGGCCTTGGATACCAACTGCTCCGCGCGGTAGCCCACTTTCTCAAAGGTAAGTTTCCCGGTGAATTTCATCCTGGCTTTTTCGAAATCCAGGCCCATGAGGTTGGCCAGGAGCCGTTTTTGAATCTCCAGGACGTTGGTTTCTTTCTCCAGGCTCTGCTCCAGGTCGGCCACCCGTACCTCGGTGCGCAAGAGATCCACCTTGGCCGCCTTTTCCACCTCCACCATCTTGGCCATCTTCTGCCGCTGCTCCTGCATGGCCTGGAGGGAAAACTTCACCGAATCGATCACCCGTTCCTGGCTGAGGATGCCGTAGAAAGTGCTGGAGACGTTGAAGACCAACTCGTCCCGGGTCCGGGAGAGCCGGTTCTCTTCCGCCAAACGGAAGAGTTCCGAGGCCTTGATTTCGTTGATGATGCGGCCGCCGGTAAACAGAGGGAGCTTCAGAAGAACATCCCCCCGGCTTTGCTGTTTGGTAAAAATCCTTCTTTGATTATTGAACCGGGCTTCCCACAACGGCCGCGAGTTGAGGTATTTGATGTAGTTGCCCTCGTAGGTCAAAGTAGGCAAACGGGCTGCTTTCGCCTGATCCACCTTCGCGCCTGCCGCCGAGACATCCCAGAGGGTGGCGGCCACTTCCGGATTGTTCTTCAGGGCAATCTCCAGGGAGCGCTCCAGGGTCAAGGCCTCCGGGACTGCTTCCTCCTTGGCCGGGACGGGCTGCGAGGGGGCGGATACAATGATATCGGTGGCCTTGGCAGCGGGTACCGGTTCGAAAGGTTCCGTGGGTTGCAGCAGGACGCAGCCGGGAAAGATAAGGACATAGAAGATCGCCAAGATTATCGGGCCATGCAAAACTTCTTTCCTCCCTCCTGAGAATTTCGCTTGTAATAAAGAGAGCGCACGTGCCAATCCTCCCCCACCGCCCACGCCGGACGGCCGTTGGCTGCCCGGAGTTTCATGGTGCGGTCGCCCTCCACCTCCATGGCCAGGATGAAAGGTTTCCCCAGGACGGAGATCAGGGAGCCGGTGACCGTCACCCGGTCTTTGGGGGAAATTGTAAGACCTTGTGCCGTCATATAACTCTTGGGCGCCAGGATCGCGGTTACTTGCCCTTGCGGAGTTTTCAGCAAGGCATGGACGCAGTAATCGGCGCCACTGCCGGAGAAGGCATGCTCCACCCGCACCACTTCGCCGGAGACGGCGCCCACGGTTTGGGGGTTGAACAGCGTGCTGTAGTGGAGACGCCGTCCACTCTGCGCCCATGATGCGGAGACGATGAACATCAGGCTCAAAAGCCCAATGGCCACAAGGCATAGGGGGCCGGGCTTTTTCATGGTTACCTTACCTCTCGACTATAAAAATGCGAATAATCGGTTTCCTGCATGTATAGCAACGCAAAGAAGCAAAATCGGCGGTCATAACATACAATCTTTTCTGAATATTTTATCTTTCTTCGCCCATTCACTTTTTAAAGCGGGGCCGACCTCCATCATGGCCGACCCCGATTCGCATTCTACGGCTAAGGACCGATTACCGCCGGCCCTGGCCGGCCCAGGCCGGGACGCCGGTTGCGTCCCGCAGCTTCAGGACCTGGCCGCCTTTCTTCACTTCCCCGGCGATGATTGCCGGTTTGCCCTGGTAGGTTATCCGGGAGCCGGTGACCTCCACCTTATCTCCTGGGGCAACGGTCACGGCTTGTTTTTCCAGGTACCAACCGGGACCCAGATGGACCGGGATCGTTTCTTTTTCGGTTTTCAGGGTGAAATGCACCCCATAAGACATTTTCCTCCCGGGGGTGAATCTGTCGATGTTCACAACTTCGCCGCTGAGGGTTTCCACGGTTTTGGGGTCAAACATCCGGTTATAGGGATCGCCGGCGCCCCAACCGCGGCCCTTGCCGCCCGGCCCCATGCCGGGCTGGGCCCAGGCTGCCGCAGCGGACAGAACCAGGGTGAGCATACCGATCAGGCTGATAAGCCTCCCGAATTTCCTCATTAGGCCTTCCTCCTTGAATCAGTTAGTTAAAGATGGAGCAACTGGACATCACACCCCGATAACCTTCTCCCAAACCCGGGGGTTGGGAGAAGGTGGGGGGAGGGGAAAGGAAAAGGGGGCGGCAACCTTTCCCTCGTAAACATTACCAACCGCCCCGCGGTCCCATGGCCATGCCCATACCCCGGCCCTTACCCATGCCCATTCCGCCGCCGCGCCCCATGCCCATGCCGGCCTGGGGGCAAATTGTTTGCGCTTGCGACCGGAAAGCATTGCGCTTAGCCTGGAGCTGGTCTCTCAAGGCATTGATTTCCTGCTGCTTGACCTGAATCTGGTTCTGGTCCGGTGAAGGACTCTGCCACAGCGCCGCCAACTCGGTCTTTTTGACCATCATCTGCTTGCGCAGCCCTGCGGTCTCATTCATGAACTGCTGCTTGAGATCGAAGAGCTGGGCGCTCTGCTCCGGGGTCACGTTCGCATTCATGCAGCCCCAGCCGCCGCGGGCCCAGGCCGGGTTGACCGCGCCCAGGCTCAGCCACAAGGCCGCGAGGAGGAAAATCGGCAAACCAACTTTCTTACCGAACTTCATCAAACACCTCCAACTTAAAAATGATTATTCGGGTATCCGGTTTAGTATATAAAACCGCCAAAAGACAAAACCCGGCGCGGCAGGGTTAAATTTTTCCATATCTCCCTAAATCAGACCCTCGAAGCGAATAGTCCTTTTACATGAAATTATAATCTTGACAATATCCGGTTATCCGGTTATAAAAATCTTATGAAAGCCGAAGCCCGCCTCTTCAAATCCCTGGCCGATGAAACCCGCTTGAAGATTCTCTGGCTGCTGATGGCGAAAGAAGAGCTCTGCGTGTGCGACATCATGGCGGTCCTGGGCATCACCCAGTCCAAGGCCTCCCGGCACCTGCGCTATCTCTACCACCTGGGCTGGGTCAACGACCGCCGGGAGGGGGTGTGGATGAATTACCGGCTGAACGTCGCGCCCGGCAGTCCGGAGGACAAGCAACTGAAATTGCTGGAGGAGATCCTGGGTTCCCGACCTGAAGCCCAAGCGCTCAAGGAAAAGTTGGAACAGAGGCTGGCAGCCAAGTGCGAGACCATGGCCAGTACGGCCGCAGCCTGTAAATGCTCCTGAAGGAAACCCAGCCGGCGTTTTCACAGGAGCTTTTTTTTAAGATTGACATATTTGCTTAAGCGGATATATAAAAATTCATTAATAAAACGATTATCCAGTTATCAAAGTAATAGGAGCATCAATGGCCGCCACTGTAGCCAGGCGTCTCGGTTTCGTGGAGCGCTTACTGACCCTGTGGATCTTCATGACCATGGCGGCGGGGGTTTTTCTGGGCTATTTCCTCCCCGGCTTCACCCAGGTTTTGACTTTCTTCCAGGTGGGCGCCACCAACATTCCCATCGCCATCGGCCTCATCCTGATGATGTACCCACCTCTGGCCAAGGTGCGATATGAGGAATTGCCCCAGGTCTTCAAGAACTTCAAGGTCTTGAGCCTGTCCTTAATGCAAAACTGGGTCATCGGCCCCGTCCTCATGTTCCTGCTGGCCATCGCCTTTCTCCGGGGCTACCCGGAGTACATGGT
>DYJG01000195.1 GCA_020723225.1 Desulfobacca acetoxidans
ATACTACGGAAGACGCGGCCCGGGCCGCTGCGGAGATGGGTTTTCCCGTGGCCCTGAAGATCGTCTCCCCAGATATCATCCATAAATTCGAAGTGGGCGGGGTGAAGACCCACCTCCATACCGTTGAAGAGGTGCTCCGGGCCTATACCAAAGTCCTGGCCGACGCCCGGAAATTTAAGCCCCAGGCCGCGCTCGCCGGGGTTTTGGTGCAGAAAATGGCGGCCCCGGGCACGGAAATGATACTGGGCATGACCCGGGACCCCCTGTTCGGACCCCTGCTGATGATCGGCCTGGGGGGCACCCTGGTGGAGATCTTCAAGGACGTGATGTTTTCCGTGGCTCCCATCTCCGAAGAGTGGGCCAAAACCATGATCCAGGACCTCAAGGCCTTTCCGCTCTTGAGCGGCTACCGGGGCGAGCCGCTCCGGGACCTGGATATCATTGCCGAGTGCCTGGAGCGCCTGTCCCAGTTGGCCCTGGACTTCCCGGAAATCCGGGAACTGGACATCAATCCGCTCATTGTTTTTCCCCAAGGCCAGGGCGCGGCGGTAGTGGACGCACGGATATTTATTGGGTGAAACTTAAGCTTTCAGCTATCAGCGGTCAGCTTTCAGCTTTTAAAAAAAAATGGTTACCCCCCTGCACTTGGTTCAATCAGAACTTATCTTACCCATCAGACTGTAAGCTATTCGCTGTTCGCTTTTAGCTATTAGGTAAAAGCGTATAGCGAACAGCTAAAAGCCAACACAGGGGGTTGATTATGGACGAAAAAGAAAGGTTTGACATCCACCCTTTGCCCCGTATCAATGATCCCGCCCCGGCCTTTGAAGCGGACACCACCTGGGGCCGCCTGGCCCTGGAGGATTTTCGGGACCGCTGGCTGATCCTGTTTTCCCACCCCGCGGACTTTACCCCGGTGTGCACCACGGAATTTCTGGCGTTCCAGGAAATCCACCAGTCCCTCAAGGATCTGGGGGTGGACCTCCTGGGGCTGAGTGTGGACAGCGTCACCGCGCACATCGCCTGGCTGCGCAACATCGAGGAGAAATTCGGGGTCAAGATCCCCTTCCCGGTCATCGCCGATTCGGACCGGAAAGTTGCGGGCCTTTACGGCATGATCATGCCCGGCGAGAGCAAGACCGAGACCTCCCGGTGCGTCTTCGTCATCGACCCCAAGGGCGTACTCCGGGCCATGATCTACTATCCCTTGACCACCGGCCGCAACATGCAGGAAATCCTCCGCCTGGTCAAGGCCCTCCAGACCACGGATAAAAACGGGGTGGCCACCCCGGCCAACTGGCAGCCCGGGGAGCAGGTCATCATGCCGCCCCCCAAGACCATGGAGGCCGTCCAACAGCGCCTGGGGCAGGGCCTGGAATGCAAGGACTGGTATTTCTGCAAGAAAAAACTCTAATGCCAAGTCAGCCTGCAAATGGAACGGCTTTAACGGAAAACGGAAAACGAGCCGTTTGCAAAATTCTTATTACTCAGAATTCTCTCTGCCAATTCTCTGCGTCCTCTGCGTCTCTGCGGTGAACACAGAGAGAGTTCACCGCAGAGACGCAGAGAGCGCAGAGAAAAGATTTTTGCAAAAGGCTAGGTAAACGGAAAACGGTCAACTCATGGCCTGCATCCAGCCCGACGGCACCCTGTCCCGCTCCGGGGAATTGATCCTCCTGGCCGTACACTCCCCGGCCAGCCCGGAGGAGGTGGTTAAAGAGACGGGGCTGGACCTCTTCGTGGTGCGCGCGGCCATGCGGGAATTTATCCAGGCCGGGTACGTGGAGAAGGAGGCGGACCGCTACCGACTCACCCCCAAGGGAGAAGCGGCCTGCGAAGGGGTTTAGCCTTTAACCAAAAACGAAAAACCAAAAACGAAAAACGGTATTATATGATTCAACTACGAAAGCTTTTCACCCCGGTAGAATCCATGGACGCGGAGGAGGCCCGGAAATACCTGGCCGCCCATGCGGAAGACTCTTACACCCTTCTGGACGTGCGCCAGCCCTGGGAGTACGAGGAGGAGCACATCCCCGGCGCCGTCCTCATGCCGCTGCCCAACCTCAACGACCAATACCGGAGCCTGGACCCGGACAAACCCACCCTGGTCCACTGCGCCATCGGCGGCCGCAGCCGGGTGGCGGCCCAGTTTCTGTCGGGGCTGGGCTTCAAAGAGGTCTATAATCTCGCCGGCGGTATCAAGGCCTATCAGGGCGAAAAGGCCCGCGGCCCCCGGGAGCTCAACCTGGATTTGATCCGGGGCGATGAATCGCCCCAGGAAGTGGCGGTCCTGGCCTACGCCATGGAGAAGGGCATGCAAACCTTTCATGAAACCGTGGCCGCCCAAAGTTCGGACGCGGACCTGGCCGCGCTCTGCCGCCAATTGGCCCATTATGAGGAACTGCACGAGGAGAAGCTGGCCGCCCTCTACCGGCAATTGGAGCCTTCGGGCAAGGATTTGCCCGCGTTAATGGCGGAGCGTGAACCGGAGATGATGGAAGGGGGCTTCAAGCCCCGGGAATTCCTGGAGCAAAACGCAGCCCAGATGCAGACCTCGGCGGGCATGCTGGAGTTGGCCCTGATGCTGGAGACCCAGGCCCTGGACCTTTATCTCCGCTTCGCCCAGAAACTCACCCACCCCGGGACCAAGGAAGTCCTCCACACCCTAGCCCAGGAGGAGAAGGGGCATCTGGGGAGGCTGGCGAAGCTGTGGGAGGAGAAGCGTTTAAGTAATAAGTGATAAGTAATAAGTGATCAGTAACGAGTGAGTAGGGCGGGAAAGCGAAGCGCACTCTCTGTTCTTGAAAAGTTGTCAGTGGCCAGTGGCCAGCAAAAAAACCAGTGCATACCCATGAGTTACCCCCTCTCCCCCCGCCCCGGAGAGTCCCTTTCTCCCCTGCCGCTAACCGGCGGGGGGAGAGGGCGGGGGTGAGGGGGGCAAAATTTTCATGCTTTCCCTCGTTCCCAAGCTCCGCTTGGGAACGCACTTGTTGCCGAAGCTCGCCCTGAAAAGTTCCGGTTACCTGGTGGCACAGGCGTCTCGCCTGTGCGGTACCAGGCGGGCGAGACGCCCGCCCTACTCACTTTTCATGGTTTACGGGTGAGCCAAAGGCTCATGTTCAACTGCTTCGGCACATTCGCCTAAGCCTTAATATCCTTTGACTGGCAGGAGGGGCAGATGAAAAAGCTCATGGGACCGGGGGCGATGCTCCTGGCAGGTTTATTGGTCATCCCCGGCAATCTTTGGCTCGCTGGCCGGGCACTGGCACAGAGCCAAGCCCCGACGATGTCGGATAAGCAGTATCAAGAGTTACAACAGAAGCGGCAGGAAGAATGGGAATATCTCGACCAGAAGGAGAAAAAACAGCACCCCGGGGTGCGCTATCCGGAGGCCGTCAAGCGCCAGGAGGACGCCGAAAAGCGCAGGAAAGACGCGGAACGGCGCCTGCGGGAACAAAAGGAAGAAGAGCAATAAGGCAATTTTTTATCTATGAAAGTATTTCTCGCACAGGCTGGAAAGCCTGTGCGTACCGCTTATATTGCGCCTTTCTTTGCGTCTTGGCGTCTTTGCGTGAGGTTATTTTTTTCGGAATAGCCGTCAGTGGTGCGTAAGACACACCCTACTCAGCCCTGCCGCAACTCGGCAATCCGCGCCACCAGCTCCGGGGCCTGCAGGTCCTCGATATCGATATATCGCCCGCCTAAGATCTTGCTCAATTCCGGCAGGCAGCCGAAGTCGATCATGGGGGTGTGGACTTCGGTGTCCAGGACCAGGGTGTTGATGTTCAGGGAGCGGAGTTTCACGGCCAGCTTCTTGGTCTCCTCCATGGCCGGCGCCCCGGTGAGGGAGATGTTGGCCTTGCCGTCGGTGATCAGGACCAGGAGGAAGGCGTCCTTGGGGTGCTTCAGTTTTTCCTGGTTAATCGTCTCAAAGGCCAGATGCAGAGCGTGGGGCAGCGGCGTCTTGCCGCCGGTGGGCAGGTGCTCCAGGTGTTGGCGCGCGGTCTCCACGCTGTTGGTGAAGGGCAGGGCCAATTCCGCGTTCTGGCCCCGGAAGGTGATGAGCCCCACCCGCTCCCGTTTCTGGTAGGCGTCGATCAAGAGGGAGAGGATGGCGGCCTTGGTTTCGGCCATGCGCTCCTTAGCGCCCATGGAGCCGCTGGCGTCCACCACCAGGAGGATGTGGTGGCCGATGCGCTTTTCCCGGACCTTGTGGCGCACGTCCGGAGGGGCCACGGCCAGGGCCAGGTTGCCCTTGTCCCGGAAGGCCTGGTAAGGCGCGGCGGCCCGCAAGGTCGCGTCCAGGGCCAAATCCGGCGCGCCCTTGGGCGAGGGGGTGGAGCGCACGTAGCGGCCGCTTTTGTCTTCGGTGGGGGCTTGGGTGCGGCGGCCCAGGGCCTTCTTGGGGATGCGGTCCGGGGGCAGGTCCAGGGGCTTCACCGGGAAAGCCGCGGAGGGTGCGAAGACCACTTCCTTCATGCCCGGGTCTTGGCTGGAACGTTGAGCCGCGTCCTGTTGTGAGTCGGGGCCGGTGGGGGTATGGGTCCGGTGCTTCAGGCTCTCCTGGTGTTGCTTGAGGCTTTCCTCCAGTTTTTCCAGGTCCATCCGCCGGTCGCTCAGGGGCTTGCGCCGCAGGCGGTGGGGCAGCACCAGTTCGGCGGCCTCCCGCACCTCCCCAGGCCCGGCCTCCTCCCGGCCGTAATAGGCCGCCAGGGCCAGAGCCACTTTCAGCATATAGATGTCGGCCCGGTGGCCGTCCACGCCCTGGTCCAGGCAGATGCGGGAGATGAGTTGAAGCAGTCCTTCTTCGGAACTGACCTTTGGCAGGCGCTCCCGGGCGGACAGGATCGCCTGGCGCAGCTTCTCCTGCTCCGGCTGCCACTTATGGGAAAACCCCTCCGGGTCCTTTTCGTAGTCCAGCCAGCGCTGCACCACGGCGATACGGTCCTCCAGGTCCTTTAGCCCGGTCACTTCCACGCAGAGGCCGAAGCGGTCCAGGAGTTGGGGCCTGAGCTCCCCTTCCTCCGGATTCATGGTGCCCACCAGGATGAAGCGGGCCGGATGCACGAAGGAGACGCCCTCCCGCTCCACCACGTTGATCCCCATGGCCGCGGCGTCCAGGAGCACGTCCACCAGGTGGTCGTCCAGGAGATTGACTTCGTCCACGTAAAGGATGCCCCGGTTGGCCGCGGCCAGAATGCCCGGCTCGAAGTGCCTCTCCCCGCTTTTGATGGCCTTTTCCAGGTCGATGGTGCCCAGGAGCCGGTCCTCCGTGGTGCCGAGCGGCAGATCCACCACGGCCATGGGCCGCTCCCGGATCACCGGTTTTTGGCCCGCGGACACGCGGCCCCGGCAGGCGTCGCACATGGTCTCGCTCGCTTCCGGGTCGCAGTTGAAGGGGCAATCCGCCACCATGCGGATGGGGGGCAGCAAGGCGGCCAGACCCCGGGCCGCGGTGGATTTGGCCGTGCCCTTTTCCCCCCGGATCAGCACCCCGCCGCTAAGGGGATTAATGGCGTTTAAGATCAGGGCTTTTTTCAGGCGCTCCTGGTCCACCAGGGCGGCGAAGGGAAAAACCGGGCGTTTATAGGCCATGCAGACTCCGCATAGAAAGTTAAGTAAAAAGTAAAAAGTAAAAAGGCAAAAAATTTGAAGCCGATGAGATCGCTCGCACCATTGGCGCAATAATCGTAAATGTAACTTTTTACCTTTTTACTTTTTACTTTTGCCTTA
>DYJG01000196.1 GCA_020723225.1 Desulfobacca acetoxidans
TCCCCGGGGTGGCCAACCGCTGGCTGGCCAAGATTGCGAAACGCGTTTTTCTCTCTTTCCCGGACGCGGGCGGCTATTTTTCCGTGGACCGGGAGGTGTGGACCGGGAGCCCCATCCGGGCCGAGATTTTTGCGCTCCGGCCGGAGCGGGCCGCTGCGCCTTTTACGGTGCTGCTCATGGGGGGGAGCCAGGGCGCGCACAGCATCAATATGGCGGCCCTGGCGGCCCTGCCGCTGCTGGCGGAGATGAAGGAACAATTGCGCTTCCTGCACATTACCGGCGAGCAGGACCGGGAGGAAGTGGCCGCAGGCTACCAACAAGCCGGATTTGCCGCGGAAGTGGCGGCCTTCACCCCGGAGGTCTGCGCCTGGATGGGCCGGGCGCATCTGGTGGTCTGCCGGGCCGGGGCCTCCACCCTGGCGGAGCTCACCGCGATGGGCCGGGCCGCACTCCTGGTCCCCTTCCCCTTCGCGGCCAACAACCACCAGGAGTTTAACGCCCGCTTCCTGGCCGAGAGGGGTGCGGGGGAATTAATTTTGAATAAAGATTTTACCGGGGAGGTTTTGGCTGATAAGATAAAATATCTCATATCGCGTCCCGAGATCTTGACGGCCATGGAAAAGGCATCCCGCTCCCTGGCCAAGCCGGACGCGGCGAAGGAGATAGTTAGTATTTGTCTGGAATTAATTCAAAGTTAGAACGGTCATTTTTCATTGATAAATGCGCAGTAATAGCAGGCTTTTTATAGATTGAAGCTGTTGGAATTTGCGGACTCACACCACCCCCGCTTACATGCGGCGGATTGGATTAAGGGTTTTTATTTAATCCTGGAGATAGATCCTGCAAATGAAAAGACGGCGGGCGGGAGGCGGTGTGTGGCTTTTTGGATTTTTAAAAGTAACCCAATCCTTTTCAAATTAGATGAGCGGTTGCAAGACCCTGAACCACATACCAGTTGGACAGTTTCACGATATAGAAATGAAATTCAGATTGGCGATTTGGCATTTATTTGGCGGACAGGTCCCGAACGCGGCATCGTTGCCGTCGTGGAAATAATCAGTAAACCGGAAGAAATGTATGAACTGGATCATGAACAGAAGTATTGGAAAATTGCTGATACCGACTTAATCTTCCGGGTAATAGGTAATTTTAAATACCGGTTTCCTTGCATTTCTCATAAGCAATTAAAACAAATCGATGAACTTAAGAATTTGTCAGTTTTCCATGGATCTCAACGGCAAATAATTTTTCCTGTTACCGCAACGGAAGGTAACATACTTATTGATCTTATTGAAGCAAAGCTAAAATCTGTCTAAAATGTCTAAGGGATATAATCACACTTACCACTTCATCGGCGTCGGGGGCATCGGCATGAGCGGGTTAGCCGAGTTGTTGGCGCTCCAGGGGTTTGCCGTGAGCGGCTCCGATCTGGCGGCCAATGCCATTACCGCCCGGCTGGAGACCCTGGGGGTCCGGTTCCATCAGGGCCACGCCCCGGAGCACCTGGGGGACGCCGAGATCGTGGTCCATTCCACTGCGGTGAAGGAGGACAACCCCGAGTTGGCCGCGGCCCGTTCCAAAGGCCTGAAGGTGCTCCGCCGTGGCGAGATGCTGGCTCGCCTGATGACGGGACACTTCCAGATCGCCGTCACCGGCGCGCACGGCAAGACCTCCACCACCGCCATGACCGCGGCTATTTTGCGCGCCGGTGGCCTTGATCCCTCGGTGCTGGTGGGCGCGGTGTGGGACCACCTCGGGTCCAACGCGGTCCTGGGCGGCGGCAAATATTTTGTCACCGAGGCGGACGAAAGCGACGGCTCCTTCGCTTATCTCCAGCCCCAGATCACGGTGATCACCAATCTGGACCGGGAGCACCTGGATTTTTACGGCGACCTGGACCGGATTAAAGAGGCCTTCGCCCGCTACCTGGCAGCGCTCCCGCCAGGCTCTCAGGTGGTGGCCTGGAAGGACGACCCCCATCTGGCCCCCATCCTTGAGGAATCCTCCCTGCCCATAAGTACCTATAGCCTCCAGCCCGGGGCCGATTTCCAGGCCACGGAGATCGAAACCCGGGAGTTGGGTAGCCGCTTCCGTCTCTGGCATCAGGGGCAGGAACTGGGACAGATTGATCTGCCTCTGGCCGGCCGGCATTACGTGCTCAACGCCCTGGCCGCGTGCGCGGTGGCCCATTCGTTGGGCCTGGATTGCCCGGTGTGGCGGCGGGGACTTCAGGGTTTGGGGCAGATTCACCGGCGCTGCCAGCCCAAGGGCGAGGCCCGGGGGATTTTGGTAATGGACGATTACGGCCATCATCCCACGGAGATCAGCACTACTATTGCCGCCCTGGCCCAGGCCTTTCCGACGCGGCGCCTGGTGGTGGCCTTCCAGCCCCACCGTTACAGCCGCACCCGGGCCTTGCTGCCGGACTTTTTCCCGGTCTTCGAGCAGGCGGAGATGGTCTTTGTCACCGAGATTTACGCGGCCGGGGAGAGCCGGCTGAACGGCGTCACCGGCCGGGCCATTTACGAAGGCATCCTGGATACCGGGCATCCCGCGGTGCACTTTGTGGAGGAACCGGCCGCGGACGTCATCCTGGACCACCTGCGCGCCGGAGATTTGGTCCTCACCCTGGGCGCAGGAGACATCTGGAAAACCGGGGAAGAATTGTTGGCCCGGTTGGAAGCCCGGGCGCCTAGGCCGGGTTCGGGTCAGCCGGGGGAGAAATAATGACCTGGAAAGCCTCCAAGCTGAAACCCCAATGCCCGGTTAAAAAGGAGATGCGTTTCTCCCCCAGCCGCAAGAACTACCGGCGCCGACCCAAAACCGAACGCCCCCGATTATGGCGTTGGGCCGCACTTTTCACCCTTGGCTGCTTGGGGCTGGCCGGTCTGGGGTTGGGGCTGGCTTTGCTCTACTATCAGGTCTTGACCTGCGGCGCCTTTTGCATTAAAGATACTAAAAATATTGAGATCACCGGCTTAAAAAGGCTGCAACCGGAACTTATCCTGCAACTGGCCAAACTGGGTCCCGACACCAACCTCCTGGCCCTGAAGCCCCACCCGGTGGAACACGCCCTGGAAACCCACCCCTGGATCGCCCGGGCGACTCTGACGCGCAAGTGGCCCCAGAGTCTCCACCTCCATGTCCAGGAACGGGAACCCATGGCCCTGGTGCAGGCAGGCGAATTGTATTACGTGGATCACCGGGGCCGGCTCTTTAAACCCCTATCCCCCGGCGACCCCCATGATTTTCCCATCATCACCGGGTTGCCCCGGGAGTTTTTTTCCTCCACCGAGGGGGGCCTGCCGGAGACGATGGAGCGTATCAGTATCTTAATGGAACTCCTGAAAAAAAACCCCGCGCCCCTCAACCTGGAGTCCGTCTCCGAGATCCACGTGGACCTGGAGCGGGGCATCACCTTGTTTGCCAACGGCCTGGGGGCCGGGGTGGACCTGGGCCGGGACCGGTATCAGGAAAAATTGCAGCGGCTGGCCCAGGCCTGGCCCGTCCTCACCCAAAAGGGCTATCTGCCTAAGGCCGCCCGCATTAATTTGGATTATCCCCAAAAGTTGCTCTTAACCCTGAAGGGGACGGAAGAAAGCGAATAGGAGCAGCCTAGTGCCACAGGACCTAATCGTCGGTTTGGACATCGGCACCACCAAGATCAGCGCGGTGGTGGGAGAAGTGCGGGACGGCCAGGTGGAAATCGTCGGCGTGGGCAACGCCTCCACAGCCGGCGGCATGCGCAAGGGGGTGGTGGTCAACATCGAAAACACCGTCCGCTCCATCCGCAAGGCCATTGAAGAAGCCGAAACCATGGCCGGCTGCGAAATCCGGTCGGTTTACGCCGGGGTGGGAGGCGGCCAGACCAAGGGCTTCAACAGCCACGGCATCATCGCCATCAAGGACCGGGAGGTGACCCAGGCCGACGTGGAGCGGGTCATCGACGCAGCCCGCACCATCGCCATCCCCTCGGACCGGGAAGTGATCCACACCCTGGTCCAGGATTTCATCATCGACGGCCAGGACGGCATCAAGGACCCCATCGGCATCCACGGCGTCCGCCTTGAATGCAAGGTGCACATCGTCACCGGCGCGGTCACCGCCCTGAACAATATCATCAAATGCGCCAACCGGGCATCCCTGGAGGTCAGCGGCATCGCCTTGCAGAGCCTCGCCTCCGGCGAAGCGGTGCTCACCGAGGAGGAAAAGGAACTGGGCGTGGCCCTGGTGGATTTCGGCGGCGGCACCACGGATCTGGCCATCTTCTCGGAAAACGCCCTGCGCCACAACTTCGTCTTGCCGGTGGGAGGCAACAACCTCACCAACGATATCGCCATCGGCCTGCCCTCTTCCCTGCAAAATGCCGAACAGTTAAAGAGAAGCTTCGGCTGCTGCCTCAATCTCCTGCCCGACCCCCAGGAGCCGGTGGAAGTCCCGGGCCTGGGAGGCCGGAAGGCCCGCAGCGTCCCCCGGGGCCGCCTGTCGGAAATCGTCCACATGCGGGTGGCCGAAATCCTTAACTATGTGGCCAAGGAGATCAATCGGGCCGGCTTCGCCAATCCCTTGATTTCCGGCGCGGTCCTCACCGGGGGGACTTCCCTGGTGGAAGGGCTGCCGGAGTTGGCGGAAGAGATTTTTAACCTCCCTACCCGCCGGGGCTATCCCATGGGCGTGGGGGGCCTTGTAGACGTGATTCACGACCCGTCCTATGCCACCGGGGTGGGCCTGATACTCTATGCCCATCGCACCCAACAGGCGCACCGCCGCCGGGGCCGCGCCACCCGCCAACCGGGAAGCTCGAAACCCGGTTTTTGGGCCCGCTTAAAAAACTGGGTGCGCGAAGTGGTGTGATTGCCGGGAGCGCGATAACCTCTAATAGTCAATAAAAATGCGGCTAATCAGGTTAACTAGTGCTTCCTCCCGGAGGTCGAATATTCTGAAGGCAAAAATTACAGTTTAGATTTCAGCAGATAGCGTTTTTTGCACCTTTTTTTTCTAGACCCCTATGAAAATCGCTAGAAATTCCAGGAAACGGGAGATTCGCCTCAAGCCGGGCGCAACCTCACCAGGCCTGGATCAGGAGGATAACCTCTTTTAACCAATCGCTAATATTAATTTTGTCATTAGTCCATAAAATCCCTGAAAGCCCCGGCTCCGGAGAGCTTCAGGGCCGCCCCGGGTCCGAACCGGGGTAATCTAAATTCGGCTTCACCCCCTTTGACCGGGCTGCTGGGGTGAAGCTAATATACTCCGCACTTGAATGCGCGCCGTTTCCTTCCCGTATGGCCTTGACCTCGGGGAATTTGCCCGGTAACCGGTAAGAAGCTGCCAAGGGGGTGTGGTGGGTATGAAAATACAATTGGTCACCAAGGAATTATCGGCAAAAATCAAAGTGATAGGAGTTGGCGGCGCCGGCGGTAACGCCATCAACGACATGATCGCCTCCCAGATGGCGGGTGTGGATTTCATGGCCGCCAACACCGATGCCCAGGCACTGGAACGGAGCCTGGCCTCGGTAAAAATCCAACTCGGCTCCGGCACCACCAGGGGGCTGGGAGCCGGAGGGGATCCGGAAGTGGGCCGCAACGCCACCCTGGAGGAAGGCGAAAGGATCAAGCAGGTTATCCAGGGCGCGGACATGGTCTTCATCGCCGCGGGCATGGGCGGCGGCACCGGCACCGGCGGCTCGCCGGTCATCGCCGAAA
>DYJG01000197.1 GCA_020723225.1 Desulfobacca acetoxidans
CGCAAAAAGATAATAAGATGAAATATTTATTCATCTCTCTAGATTCCGAAAAAGTTAGCACAATTAAATAGATGCGCAAAACGAGGCCGCGCGGGTGAAGGAGCCGGGAGGCTCCCCCAGACCGCCACCGGGAGGGGAAAAAATGAGGCAGGGAAGCTGGATGCGGTGTTTGCTGGCGCTGGCGGTATGCGGCTCCTTGACGGCTTGTGACCCTTACGCCTATTATCCGGCCAAGAGCCAGCCGGTGGCCCAGCCTGGGACGGAAGCGGGCCAACCCGCGCCAACTCCCGGGGCCGCTCCGGCGCCTGGGGCCGCCCCCGCGCCGGCTCCTGCCCCGAGTCTGGCCCAGCAGGTTCAGGACCTGCAAGCCCGGGTCCAGGAATTGGAGCGGAGGCTGGCGGAAGCCGAAGCCCCCCGCCCCGCTCCGGCCACTCCTCGCCGCGCCCCGGAGAAGCCCAAGGCCGCCGCGCCTGCCGGCTATCCTCCCGCCTCTGCGCCGGCGAACCAGGATAAGCTTTACGTGGAAGGCTACCGTCTCTACCAAAGCAAGAAATACACCGCGGCCCGGGACAAGTTCGCCAAATATTTGCAGGCCCAGCCTAAAGGTCCCAAGGCCGCAGAAGCCCGTTACTACCTGGCCTACAGCTTCCAGCACGAAGGCAAACCCAAGGAGGCCGCGGTGGAATTCAACAAGCTGGTAACCCAGTTTCCCAAGAGCAGCCTGGCCCCCGGGGCCTTAAAACAACAGGCCCTGGCCTATAAGGCTGACAACCAGATCAAGCTTTACCAAAGCACTTTAAAAAAACTGACCCAGGCCTACCCTCAGAGCCCGGAGGCCAAGGAGGCCCAGAAGTTGCTGAAAGAAGGCGGCAGATAATCGTATGTTGAAATGGCTGCGTAAATACTCCCGGTCCTGGTTCATCGCCCTCATCATCGGGGCCATTGCCATCGTCTTCATTCTATGGGGCGTGGGCGGCCTCAAGTCTCCCCGCCTCCAGGAAGTGGCGAACGTCAATGGCGCGCCCATCCTGATGACCGCCTATCTCCGCCAATATAACGAACTGGTTAAGGAGTACCAGGATCGCGCCAAGGGGGAGTTGACGGAAGAGAACCTCAAGGCCATGCGCCTCAAGGAGCAGGCCGTAAACCGGCTGATTGAAGAAACGCTGCTCCTGCAAGGGGGAGAGGGCCTGGGCATCCGGGTGAGCGATGCGGAATTGCAGGAGTTGATCCGTAACTACCCCTTTTTCCAGGAAGGGGGCAGGTTTAGCGAACGGCGTTACCAGCAGGTTTTGGCCCGCAACCGTCTGAGCCCCGCGGATTTTGAAACCATGGAGCGGCAACGCCTCCTGCTGCAAAAGATCGTTCAGGCCGTAGCCTCCTTCGCCAAAGTCTCGGACGCGGAACTCCAGGAATTCTACCGGATGGCCAAGGAGACGGTGGAAGTGCGCTATCTGGTGGTAACGCCGGATCGTTACCTGGCCGCGCAGCGGCCCACCGACGCGGAAATCGATAAGTATTACCAGGAGCATAAGGAGACGTTCCGCACTCCGGAACGGGCTAAAGTGAAGTATCTTCTGTTCCGGGCCCAGGATTTTCTAGAAAAGGCCAAGCCCACCCCGGCGGAAGTGGCGGATTACATCAAGGACCACGGTGAGGAATTTACCCGGCCGCTGGTGATCCAGGTACGGCAGTTGCTGCTTAACGTGCCCCCCAAGGCCACGGCCGCGGAGCGGCGGCGCATTGAGACCCGGGCCCAGGAACTGCTGCGCCGCATCAAGATGGGCGAAGATTTCGCCTCCCTGGCCCAACAGTTTTCCCAGGATGAAGCCAGCAAGAATAAAGGGGGCGATCTGGGAGCGGTGAAACGGGGACAATATCCCCCGGAATGGGACAAAGCGGCCTTTTCCTTGAAAAGAGGGGAAACGGGCCAAGCCCGAACGTCCCAGGGAATCCATCTCCTTTTGCTGGAAGACATCAAGGAATACGACCGCCTGCCCGAATCCGAAGCCCGCACCCTGGCCACCAAGCGCCTCCAGGCCGAAAAAAGCCGGCGTTTGGCCCAGGACGCGGCCAACCAGGCCCGGGGGGAGTTAAACAGCGCCTCCATGGCCGAAGTGAGTAAAAAATACGGGATTCCCGAAAAGGAGACTCCCCTCATCACTCTGGTGGAGCCGATCCCGGATTTGGGGGCCCAACCCGGTTTCAACCGCGCAGCCATGGCCCTCAAGCCTAAAGAAATCAGCAAGGTGGTGGACCTGCCCCCGGGGTTCGCCGTCCTCCAGGGCGTGGAGCATCAGGACGCCCAGGTTCCTCCCTTGGAAAAATGCAAGGATCAGGTCCGCCAGCGGTTGAGCAAGCAGATGGCCCAAAAACAGGCGGAGCAGGAAGCGGCCAAGCTGCTGGAGCGCCTGCGCAAGGGAGATCCCTTGAGCCAGGTGGCGGCCCAGGCGGGCCTTCCCCTTCAGGATAGCGGCCCCTTCACCCGCTTCCAGGGTTTCCTGAATCAGCCCCGGGCCGAGTCCCTGACCAGCGCGGCGTTTCAACTCTCCGCCAAGGATATTTATCCGCCCCATCCCCTGGGATACCAGGATAAATACTACCTCCTGGCCTTTAAAGGCCGGAAGGCCCCCGGCCCGGAAGAATTCAAGAAAGAAGGGGAGCAACTGAAAACCGAATTCCTGGACCATAAACGCTCGATGATCCTCAGCGCCTGGCTGGCCGAGGCGCGCCAGAAGGCCAAGATCAAGGTTTACGAACTGCCTTAAAAGTCCCAAGTTCCTGGTTTAAATCCGCAAAGGAGTTAAAACATGTGGAATTTTCTGGTTAATACCCTGTCCATCGCTTATGTCCAACTGGTGATTCTGGGCCTGTTCATCTGGTATTTCCTGATGCATCGCAAAGATCTCCGCATGCCCCTTTCCCGGGTGGGCCTCATCCGGATGGTTATCCTGTTGCTCATTTTTCTTTATTTTCTGATGAGTTGGGCCAGCGGCATCCGTCCGGCCCTGGCGGAAGCCGCGGTCTTCGGCATGTTCGTCATCAACCTCTTCTTTTTAAATTCCCTGATCTTGTCCAGGCTGGAAAGACCCTACCGGGAGGCCCTGGACACTTATTGCCAGGACCCTCAAAACATGGAAAATCTCGCGGCCGTCTGGAGTTCCGGCAAACGTTTTTATTATTTGCGCCATGCCATCTCCTCCCTGATGAGCGGCGAGTCCCCGGCCCGCTTCCTCCACGAAATCGCCTCCGGCCGCATCCGGGACGACGTCCAGGACTCCTTGCGGCAACGGGGTCTGACCCATCATTTCATCTCCCTGAAAGGGATGATCGCCTATCTGGAGGGGCGTCTGGCCGCGGAGGAGTTTTTACCCCCGGAGTTTAAGGACGTGGTTAAAAAGCAGTTGGAGAATTTGCAGCAGCACCCCTGGGTGGTGGACCAGATCAACGCCTATCTGGAATTGGCCATGGAAAACCCGGAAAAGATCCATAACCCGGAATGGTCAATGATGTGGGACAAGACCAGGAGCGCCAAATAAGACACCTTCCAGCCGGCGCGGGAGAGTTTAGATGAATGTTTATTCTTCATGAAACCGAGGATTGAGGAATAATGGAACCGGCGCCGGTTGATGAAATCACCGCCCGGGTGACGGGCTTCAAAGAGGAACTGGCCCGGAATGACCTGCCCCTGGCTTTGATCCGCCAGACCGCGGACCTCTATTATTACACCGGGACGTTGGCGGATGGAGTGCTGGCCGTCAGCCCCTCTTTGACGCCACTGCTTTTGGTGCGCCGCCCGCAATACCGCCTGCTGGAGGCTGCGCCCCCCTGGCCCCTGGCTTTTTATCAGGACCTGAAAGAGATTCCGGAGCTGCTGGCTGCCGCCGGGTTTCCGGCCCAGGGGCCTGTGGGCCTGGAGCTGGACGTCATGCCCGTGGGTTTCTTTCAGCGTCTGCAAAAAATCTTTCCCCAAAGGCCCGCCCAGGATATCTCCCCCCTGATCCGGAAGCAGCGCATGCTGAAAAGCGCCTACGAAATCTCCCAGATGCGCCGGGCGGCGCTGATTCTGGACCAGGCCCTGGAGGACGCCCCCGCTTTACTCAAACCCGGGATCACGGAAATGGAAGTGGCCGCGGCCCTGGAATACCGCCTGCGGCTCCTGGGCCACCAGGGGTTGGTGCGCATCCGCACCTGGAACCTGGAATTGTTCTTCGGGCATATTCTCTCCGGCGTTTCCGGGGTCCAGGCGGCCTATACCGACACCCCCAGCGGCGGCCCCGGGTTCACCCCGGCCTTCCCCCAGGGCGCGGGCACGAAGAAGTTGGCCCCGGGGGAGCCCATCAGCATCGATCTTTTCAGTTGCGTCAACGGCTATGTGGTGGACCAGACCCGCATGTACGCCCTGGAATCCCTGCCGGAGAGGGCCTGGGAAGCCTTCCGGGTGATCGAGGACCTTTACCGCCTCTTTACCGACCTGGCCCGCCCCGGAGTGATGGCGGGTGATATTTACCGGCGCCTCTGGCAGGAGGTGACAGAGCGGGGTTTCGGGGAATATTTCATGGGCCGGGGCCCGGACCGGGTGAGTTTTCTGGGCCACGGCCTGGGCCTGGAAGCGGATGAATTTCCCTTGCTCACGGCCCGCTTTCCCTACCCTTTGCAGGCGGACATGGTCCTGGCCTTTGAGCCCAAGATTTTTCTCCCCGGAATCGGCATGATCGGCCTGGAGGACACCGGGCGCATCACACCGGAGGGGGTGGAATGGCTGACGGTGACGCCCCGGGAGGTCGTTGTTATTAAAGGCTAGGTCTTCGGTCTTTGGTCTTCGGTCTTCGGTGGGAAAAATACACCTCGGTTCCAAGTGGGCTTGGGGCCATATCCGTAAAGCTTTAGGATCAGAATTGTCGGTTTCCCGTCTTGGCATTGGAAGAAAGGTTATGAAACGGTTTATTCTTTCTCAATCTTTTATCGAAGACCAAAGACCGAAGACCGAAGACCCCTGATGACCGCCCCCGCCTCCCAGCAAAGAACGCGCCTGATCGCCATCTCCCTCTCCCTGCTAACGGGCCTGGGGCTGATGGCCCTGAAATTCTATGCCTACTGGCTGACGAACTCCTCCGCCATCCTCTCCGATGCCCTGGAATCCATCATCAATGTGGCGGCCTCCGCCTTTGCCCTGGGGGCCATCGTCATCGGGGCCAGAAGCCCGGACCCCAGCCACCCTTACGGCCACGGCAAGATCGAGTTCTTCTCCGCGGGGTTTGAGGGAGCGCTCATCATCCTGGCGGCCGGCGGCATCTTTTACCAGGCCTGGCCGCAACTGCTCCACTCCCGGGGGCTGCCCCACCTGGCCGGCGGCATCTTCATCCTGGTGGGGGTCAACGCCGTCAATTTGGTCTTGGGCTTGGGGCTGGTGGCCGTGGGCAAACGCACCCGCTCCCTGGCGCTCATCGCCGACGGCAAACATATTTTGACGGACGTCTATACCACCCTGGGGGTATTGCTGGGATTGGGGCTGGTGCTCTTGACCGGCTGGCACTGGGTGGACGGGGCCGTGGCCTTCCTGGTGGGGCTGAATATCTTATTTACCGGAGCCAGGTTGGTGCGCCAGGCCTTTGCCGGACTGATGGACGCCTCCGACCCCCTGCTCTTGCAGGAAATCTCCGGCATCCTCCAAAAGCACCGGAAAAGCATCTGGATCGACG
>DYJG01000198.1 GCA_020723225.1 Desulfobacca acetoxidans
TATTGGCCACTCCCCGGACACCGTCGGTGCCGAAGAGCTTACGGGTTCCCGGCATGAGAAAGAGACTCCTTAAGATTGTGGGCAGTCTGCTTGAAGAGTTCCAAGCTTCTGGTTCCAAGATCCAAGTTAGGGGATGTCCTGGAACTTTTCATAATTAATGGTTGAGTCAGCGGCCCCTTATCGACTGCCCTAAGCATTTAATTTAACACAAAACTAGATAAATAAAAATCTACCGGAATCTTCAAGGCGGGGAAAAATGGAGGTATTCCAGGCTGCCCTGACAGTGGCTGCCCTGGTTATGTCCTTTTGACCGAAAACCGCAAACTGAAAACCGAAAATCGTCTTTAATCCATCTCATCCGCCCAATGGATGCAGTTTACCGGACAGGCCTCAATGGCTTCCTGGATTTTATCTTCCGCTGCGCCGCCGGGGTTGATCGCCTGGGCAAAACCCAGGGACTCGTTGAGGGTGAAGACCTCGGGGCAGATCTCCGCGCACGCGCCGCAGAAAATGCATTCTTCTTCCACGATAAAAGGGATATGCTCCGCAGCCACCGTTTCTCCTTTCTCTAATAGGCATTCATTCAACTTGGAACTTGGAACCGGGAACTTGAAACTCTTTGAAGAAGATAGTAACGCCATGCCGTTCCGGTCCAGTGCGGCCCCGGGAAAAACTTGTCAGGAAAGGTGAAATTTTATGGGGGAGCCTCTCCCAGTCCTCCGGGGCTCCGGCAGCGCCGCCTTTCTCCTCCCCGATCAACACCAGGTAACGCAGAGATGGGACCTCAAAAAGAGGAGCGATGGACTGTCCCGGCGGCGGCCAGGCATAGAGCACCGCCTGGGACTGAAACTCCCCGATGACGGCAAAAACGTCCCCCGGCTGCACCAGGGGCGAAATCGGCAATCCCGCCTGGAACTCGCCATCCCCCCGGTCGACGGCTAAAAACGTCATGCCGGCCCCGGCCGCCAAAGGCGCCAGGCCCGCGGTGAGATAACCCCTCCCGGCTCCGGCTTCCAGGAGCCGCGTTACTCCCAGGCGTTGGAGATACCTGACCAACCGGAGGACCCATTCCCGGGAGGGAAAAAAAAAGACGCCGGTGGCCTGGGACAGACCCATAAACCAGGACTCCGGGTCCTCTATCCGGGCAGAAAGCTCTTGCCATTGGGCCTCCGGCGGCAGATAGTCCAGAGCCCCTTCACCCGGCCGGGGCAGGCGGATCAGGTCCCGGGCGTACGCCTGAAAGAGACGCTGCTCCTGAAAGATGGATGAAGGATGCGGCAAGTCCAAAATCGGCCTCTCCCGGCCATTATCCCGTCAGGAAAAAATCCTTGAATACGATATTTGGCAAAAAAAAGAGCTTTTAAGAGATTTTGCAGAGAGGGAAGGATCAAATCTCTGCAAAATTAGAAAATTCCCATGCTTATCTAATATCCTAAGATCTTGTATTCGTGGTTGTTTTTCCCATTCCTCCGAAACCTTCTCCTTTTGGATTGAAGTTTCCCTGTTTTTTGTAATAATAGCAACAACCCTTCTGTCATTTTCCAGTTTGGGCGGCGCCGCCATTCAACCATGTCCTGTTTCCCTGAAAATATCAACGCGGCCCAGGAGCGCCGCAAGAGGCCCGGACCGGCGTCAGGCCTCGGGGGCCGGTTTTGGCAAAACCGTAAGTCCCTGAAGGCAGTGTCTCTTTTTTTTGCCTTGCTGCTGGCTCTGGGGACCGCGGGTTGCCGGGGCAAGGCCGATACCGCGTCCCATGCCATTTGTGTTGCGGGCTCCACCTCCGTGCAGCCCTTTGCGGAAAAGCTGGCCGAGGTCTACATGGAGCAGCACCCGGGGGTGCGCATCGACGTCCAGGGGGGCGGGTCCAGCGCCGGCATCTTTGCGGCTCAGCAGGGGGCCGCGGATTTGGGCGCTTCCTCCCGGGAGTTGGTCAAGGCGGAAAAGGCCCTGCATGAAATTCCCATCGCCTGGGACGGCATCGCGGTCATCGTCCACCCCAGCAATCCCCTCACGGATTTGTCCCTGGAGCAGTTGCGCCTGATTTTTCAGGGGAAAATCACCGATTGGCAGGCGGTGGGGGCGCCTGCGCACCCCATTGATCTCATCTCCCGGGAGGAAGGCTCCGGCACCCGGGAAGCCTTTGAGACCCTGGTCATGGGCAAGACCGAAGTCAGCCCCGGGGCCCTGGTGCAGGACTCCAACGGCGCGGTGCGGGAGATTGTGGCCGGGGACCAGAACTCCCTGGGCTATATTTCCGCGGGGCTGGTAGATGAGCGCGTGAAGGCGGTAGCCATAGATGGCATATTGCCCACCCGGGAAAATATCAAAACTCAAAAATATAAGCTGGTGCGCCGCTTCCTCCTGGTAGGCCGGGAAACTCCGGCGGGGCAGTGCCTGGCCTTTGTGGATTTCATTCTCAGCCCCCAGGGCCAGCGCCTGCTGGAGGCCGAAGGGTTGGTGGGGGTAAGGTAGTGGATCAGGGAAAATTCGTAGAGAGGGTGCTCTTCCTCCTGGCCCTGTCCTCCATCAGCTCCCTGGTGGTCATCACCGTGTTCATCTTCCTGGAGGGCCTGCCCCTCATTTTCCAGACGGGGTTCAAGGACTTCATCCTTTCCAGCCACTGGGCCCCCACCAAAGGCCACTTCGGCATCGGCGCCATGATCGTCTCCTCGCTCCTGGTCACCATCGGGGCCATGGTCCTGGGAGTGCCCCTGGGCCTGGCCTGCGCCATTGTCTTGGCCGAATTTTCCTCGGCCCGGCTCCGGAGTTTTCTCAAACCCACTCTGGAACTGCTGGCGGGCATTCCTTCGGTGGTTTACGGCTTCCTGGGGGTCATCTGGCTGGTGCCCCTGATCCGCAATTATCTGGGCGGCCCCGGGCTGTCGCTGCTGGCTGCGGCGGTGATCCTGGGGATCATGATCCTGCCCACTATCGTCAGCATCTCCATCGACGCCCTCACCGCGGTGCCGGATATCTACCGGGACGGCTCCATCGCCCTGGGGGCCACGGAATGGCAGACGGTGCGGCGGGTGGTGCTGCCCGCGGCCTCCTCGGGGATCATCACCGCCATCATCCTGGGCATGGGCCGGGCCGTGGGAGAGACCATGGCGGTGATCATGGTGGCCGGGAACGCCATCAAACTTCCCACGTCCATCCTGGACCCGGTGCGCACTTTGACCAGCAATATCGCCCTGGAACTGGGGTACGCCGCGGGCCGCCACCGGGAGGCCCTCTTCGCCACCGGCATCGTGCTCTTTGTAATCATCATGATTCTCAACCTTTCGGCTACCCTCATCACCAGGCGGAGGTAAAGAGTGATTCCGCGCCTCCACCCCAAAGTCACCCAGGCCGCGGCCAAGACCCTGTTATGGGCTTTAACCGGCCTCACCTTGCTGATCCTCATCTTTATCATCGTCAACATTTCCATCAAGGGCCTGCCCCAGATGACCCTTGGCTTTCTGTTCCAGGACCCCCAGGACATGGGCCGCCACGGGGGGATCTTTTCCACCATCATCGCCACCGTCTACGTCACCCTCCTGGCCATTGTCCTGGCGTCGCCCCTGGGGGTGGGGACCGCCATTTACCTCACCGAATACACCCGGGAAGGCTGGGCCACCCGGATCATCCGCTTCGGCGCGGAATGTCTGGCCGGCGTGCCCTCCATCATCCTGGGACTCTTCGGCTTCGTGCTCTTTGTCATGAAACTGGGCTTCGGCTGGTCCATACTCTCCGGCGGCCTGACGCTGGCCATCATGGTGCTGCCCATCATCATCCGCACCGCGGAGGAGGCCATTAAGGCCGTGCCCCAGGAATACCGGGAAGTCTGTTTTTCCTTGGGGATGAGCCAGTGGCAGACCATCACCCGCATCGTGCTGCCCTCGGCGCTCCCCGGCATCACCACCGGCATCATGCTCAGCGTGGGCCGGTCCCTGGGGGAGACCGCGGTGCTGCTCTTCACTGCGGGCTCGGCCCTACGCATGCCCACGACGCTCTTCGACTCCGGGCGCACCATGGCCGTGCATTTTTACATCCTGGCCCGGGAGGGCATCTCCATGCCCAACGCTTACGGCACCGCGGCCATCCTCATGATTTCCATTCTCTTGATTAATCTGGCGGCCTATACTTTGATGCAGCGGTTGATTAAGCGATATTCCTGAAGCCAGGACTGATATGAGTCAGAAGGTCATTCCCGGGATGGATTGATAGATGCCTTTACCCGCCAAACTTCTGATGTGGTCTCCCTGGCTGGTTTTCTTTCTGATTAATCTTACTTTTGTGGGGGTGTCACTATCCTTATTGTTCATCATCAGGGTGTACTGCCATTATGAAGTGAGGAAGCGTCACAACGATGTCGCGTCTGCGATTTTCAACCGGGCCGGGGCCATTCACGGCATTATCCTGGCCTTTGTGGTGATCGTCATGTGGCAGCAGTTCGACAAGGCTTATGGAGATGCCTTAAATGAAGGGAATGAAGCCCGGGAATTGTATCGGGACCTCAGCCTCTATCCCAAAGAGGATCAAGTCCGGGAAGCGCTTCAATCTCTTGGGAAGTTCGCCCATGCGGTGGTGGCAGACGAATATCCAGCCATGAGAGAAATGAAGGCCAGCCCGGCCACGGACCAGGCCATGGAAACCCTTTGTACTAAAATCCTGGGGATAAATCCCAAAACCCCCCAGGAGCAGATTATTTTTAGCAAGATTGTCAGGACCCTGGAAAATCTCTCCAAACTGCGGGGCCAACGGCTCTTGCAGATGGATACCAGTCTGCCGCCTTTAATATGGCTGGCTCTGATCTTCGGCTCCCTGGTCACCATTTTATTTTCCGTCTTTTTCGGCGCGGAAAAGCTCTGGGTGCATGCCGTGTTGACATCCATGCTTGCCGTCATTATCGCCACTACCTATTTTCTAATCATACAATTGGACTATCCCTTTATGGGGGGAATATCCGTCGAGCCTAGCAGCTATCATATGTTGTTGGAAACCATAAGCGAGAAATGAATAATTGGCCCTAACTGGTGGAGCGGGCCTCCGTGCCCGCTCCAAAATAATGAATTAAATTCTCTATTAAATTCTAACCTCACAATTCGTAACAGGGGCTTTTCTTTAAATTTTACTCGAGCGGGCACGGAGGCCCGCTCCACTATAGTCTCACTAATTTTTATTCATTGTTGGAATTTTGTATGGATGAAGATGGATTCTATATCTATCAAAGGAATCTTCCCCACTGAAGGCAGGCCGGGGCGATTTATTTCGTCACCTGGCGCATTCATCCAACCCAACCGGATTTGTTTCCGGAAGAGCGGGGGATAGTAGCCTCGGCTATTGAGCACTTTGACGGTAAAAGATACAATTTGGAAGCCTATGTGGTAATGCCCAATCATGTTCATGTCTTGGTTGAACCCCTTGAGGATTATAGACTGCAAGACATATTACAATCCTGGAAATCCTTTACTGCCAACATCCTTCAAAGAAAATTTGGCAGAAAGGGGTCTGTTTGGCAGGACGAATATTTTGATCGCATTGTCAGGGATGAAGATGAATTTATAGAGAAAACCCAATATATCCTCAATAATCCATTCAAGGCATTCCCGGAAATTGAGGATTATGAGTGGGTCATGGTAAAATGGGAAAGGGAGGTTGACGAGGACGCCAGCCCCACCACAATTAAGTAATACTTTTTATCTGATACACCT
>DYJG01000199.1:0-3660 GCA_020723225.1 Desulfobacca acetoxidans
AGGCGGCTTCCTGCTCACGGATTTCACGGAGTCTCTCCTTGATTTATTTAAGGAGGGGGAAGTGGCCTGCTTCCACAACCCGGAGGAAGCCCGGGCCAAGCTGCAATATTTCATGGTGCATCCGAAAGAACGCCGGGCCTTGGCCGCGAAGGCCCGGGAACGGGTTTTGGCCCAACATACCGTGGCGCACCGGATGCAGACGGTGCTGGAGAGATTGGGCGCAGCCTTTTTTTGAGAGTTCCGGGTTCCGAGTTCCGAGTCAGGGTGCGGGTTCTTGAAATCTTTGAACGATGCAGAAGTTTTTTGGATTTGAACCGATATATCTTTAGGAAGAATAATGAAAGACGAAGAAAAATCCCGGGCCCAACTCCTGGAGGAAGTAGCCGAATTACGCCGCCAGTTGGAAGATATGCAGGCCTACGCCGACCCGGAGTGGCGGCGGCTGGAGAAATGGCGCCGGAGTTTCAGGCGGCTGCAAGACCTGCTGGAGGGGGTGGTGGCCGTCCTGGAAGAACGGGACCCCCACCTGGTGGAGCACCAGCGCCGGGTCTGCCGCCTGGCCTGCGCCATTGCCGAGGAAATGGGCCTGTCCCCGGAGCAGATCGAGAACCTGAGCGTGGCCGCCATGCTCCACGACATCGGCCAGGTCTTTATTCCCCCGGAAGTCCTGCACAAGACCGACTCCCTGACCCCCCTGGAGACGGCCCTGATCCAGGCCCATCCCCGGGCCGGGTATAATATCCTGGAGAACCTGGAATCCTTCCGGCCGGTGGCCCGGATCGTCTTGCAGCATCACGAAAGATTGGACGGATCCGGTTATCCGGCCGGGCTTACCGGGGAGGAGATTCTGCTGGAGGCCAGAATCCTGGCGGTGCCGGACGTGGTGGAGGCCATGGCCTATGCCCGGCCCTACCGCTTGAACCTGGGGATCAACCAGGCCCTGGAGGAAATCTCCCGAAAACGGGGCACCCTTTACGACCCGGAAGTGGTGGACGTCTGCCTGCGGCTGTTTGAGAGGGGGTTTGATTTTTTATAAAAAGATTCACCACGGAGGCACAGAGGACACAGAGATTCACAGAGAAATAATTTTTATTTTTGGCGCTGAAGCCCCAAAAATAAAAAAGTCTTTTCTCTGTGGCACTCTGTGCTCTCTGTGCCTCTGTGTTGAATCTTTTTTATTTCACCCAACCCGCGTACAGCGCCAGGCCCAGCCAGGCCCAGTTGTCGGCGTAGTAATTGTCCGGTTCCGCAAAAAACGCCCGGTCCTTTTCCTCCCGATAAAAAGTTAAAATTTTTCCCGCCATTTGCCGGGCAAAGGATTGGTCCCTTGCAGCCAGGGCCGCGGCCAGCACTCCGGCGTAAAGCACCGGGCTTTCATAATTCACCAGAGGTTTTCCCTCATAGCTGTAAAGAGCCATGAGCCGGCCCCGGGCCTGCCATTCCTGCTGGAAAAAAGGAAGAAAGCGCTGCTGCAAAAGACGGGTGGCCCGCTCTTCCCGGAACCAGAGGCCGTCCAGGGCCAGGCGCCAGGGGAGGCGCACCGCCTCCCAGCCGAAATGGGTATCACGTCCCGGGGCCGGCGCGGGTCGGCCCAATTCGTCCACCCGGCACCAATCCGGAAAGAGGCCGACTCCCTTAAGGTCCCCCATCCCTGAGGCCAGCCGGGGCAACAGGGCATAGGCGGCGTCCCGCAGCCCTTCCCAGCCGGCCCGGGGCTGGAGGTCCGCAAAAACCCGGTATGCGGCCGGGGAAAAATAAGAAGGATTGACCAGATAGGGAGGCCGGTCCTCGTGCCAGTTGCCCGGGGTCAGGAGGAGTTCGCCGCCGGGCAGACGCACTGTCTCCAGGTCCAGAATATTTTGCAGGACTTGCCGGGCCTCTGCGGCATATTCCGGGGCCCCCGGGGGAGGCCGCCAACCCCGCCGGGCGGCCAGAACCAGGGCCAGGGCGTAATCCAGGTCCCCGTCCGTGGCCGTGTTCCAATCCAGCACCTTTTCAGAACCGTCCTGATCCCGGCCCCAGTGCCAGGCCAGGAGCGCGTCGCCGTGGGTCTGCCGCCGGGAGAGGTTTTTGTAAGTCCAATGGTACACCCTGGCAAAAGTAGCGGGATCATCGGCCCAGAGGGCGCGCAGGAGCGCATAGGCCTGCCCCTCGGAAATGGAGCCCCCGGCCCTTTCGGGAATTGCCACCCGGCCTTCCGGAGAGATATAATGGCGCACGTAGCTTTGCCAGGAAGCTTTCAGGGCCCGCTCGATTTCCGGCTGGGAGACCTGTCCCTCCCCGGCGCAGCCCAGGGCCAGAGCCAGGGCCAGGGTCAGAATATGTCTAATCCCGTTCTTTTCTATTCTAAAGAGGGAAGGCGCCATCTTCTTTAGTTCAAAGTTCAGGGTTCAAGGTTCAAGGTTCAAAGTCAGGTAGGTGCGTTCTACGCACCTGATGATAATGACCGGGGAGACGCACGCCCTACGGTCTTTCATGATTTACCGGCGAGCCGATGCTCATGATGATTTAGGCAAAATCCCACTTACGGTCCGCTGATGCAAGGAATATTTCTCAACCCGAAATTTTTCCCCTCCCTGCATTTGCACTACAGTCCCTGATGCTTAGTTTCTATTAATATTATCCAAAAAATATCGTAATCTTTTAACCGAAGACCGTAGACCGAAGACCGAAGACCATTCCTAAAAACCGGAGGACCATATTGATGAAAGTCTTCATGACCGGCGGCAGCGGTTTTGTGGGCTCTTATCTCTCCCGGGAGCTGGCCCGGCAGGGGTATGAAATCACCATCCTCACCCGTAAAGAGACTCCCCCTAAGAGTGAAGATCCCCGCATCGGCTTTCTCACGGGCGATCCCACCCGGGAAGGCCCCTGGATGGCAGCGGTGCCGGAGCATGACTGGATCATCAACTTGGCCGGGGCCTCCATCTTCGCCCGCTGGAGTGAAGTCTACAAAAAGGAGCTCCACGACAGCCGCATCCTCACCACCCGCAACCTGGTCGCGGCCCTGGAGAAGGGAGACCGGCGCCAGCTCTTGTGCAGCACCTCGGCCATCGGCTATTACGGTCCCCACGGCGATGAGGACCTCACGGAAGAGTCCCCCCCGGGAGACGATTTCCTGGCCCGGCTCTGCCGGGATTGGGAGGCGGAAGCGCTCAAGGCCCGGGATCTCGGGGTCCGGGTGGTCATCACCCGCTTCGGCATCGTCCTGGGGAAGGGCGGCGGCGCTTTGGCCCAGATGGCTCGGGCCTTCCGGATGTTCGTGGGCGGCAGGCTCGGCTCCGGCTCCCAATGGTTCTCCTGGATTCACCAGGAGGACCATGCCCGGGCCTTTCTGTTCGTCAAAGACCATCCGGAAATTACCGGACCCCTGGACTTCACCGCGCCCAACCCGGTGCGCAACCTGGAGCTGACCCGGGCCCTGGGGCGGGTTTTGGGGCGGCCCACGTTTATGCCGGCGCCGGCCTTCATGGTCCGCCTGGTCCTGGGAGAGCTGGGGGAAGTCTTCCTTTCCGGCCAGAAAGTCCTGCCCCGGAGGCTGTTGAAGGAAGGATTCGAGTTTCATTACCCCCTGATAGAGCAGGCGTTGGAGAATTTACTTAGATGAAGATAGGATGAAAAATATATACACAGCGGCATATGTAACTGAACATCTTTGAT
>DYJG01000199.1:3670-5676 GCA_020723225.1 Desulfobacca acetoxidans
ATAATTAATCGCATTTAGATACCCTCTGCGTTCTCTGCGTCTCTGCGGTAAAAATGAATCACCGCAGAGACGCAGAGTTCGCAGAGGGTGTTTAGGTGCAATTAAATAAGTCGCCCGTTATAATTAGCGCACCGTGGAAAGATGAACCCGGACTTTTACCGTCCCCCGGGGATGTGCCGTTTGCGGCCGGCCTGCCTTTCAGGCTTTCAAAACACCCTCCGCAGCAGCCTTTTTTTTGAAATTTTCCTGATTTTTTCTTTTTTGGGCATTTTTGCCTATTGAAATTAATTTTTCCGTTCTAATTATTAACCTAAGTTCATTTTCGGCCCCGTAAAATCTTCAGCAATTCGGCTCTTGGAGATTTCCCTGATTTTAGAATAACTATCAGGCTTTATGACGGAAAAGGAGGATGAATCATGCGAAAGGGCTTGATTATCGGGTGTCTGCTGGCATTATCGGCCTTGATGGCCCTGGCAGTGGCAGCCCAGGAAGCCCCCCCGGATATCCAAAAATATCCTTCCTGCAAATACTGCGGCATGGACCGCCAAAAGTTCGCGTCCAGCCGGATGTTGATCGAATATGAAGACGGCTCCGGCTTCGGCTCCTGCAGCATCCACTGCCTGGCCGTGGACCTGGCCCAAAGCATCGATAAGACCCCCAAGTCGATCCAGGTGGGGGATTATAACACCAAGAATCTGCTCGATGCCGAAAAGGCGGCCTGGGTCATTGGCGGCAAAAAGTTAGGGGTCATGACCAAACGGGCCAAGTGGGCCTTTGCCGGCGACCAGGACGCCCAGGCTTTCATTAAAGAGAATGAAGGACAGCGCGCCTCTTTTGACGAGGCCATGAAGGCCACTTATGAAGACATGTACGCGGATACCAAGATGATTCGGGAGCGCCGGGCCAAAAAGCGGCTGATGGAAAAGGAGAAGAAGGGAAATTGAAGCTGGGTTCGGGAAATAAATATAACTCTGCGTCCTCTGCGTCTCTGCGGTAAGTTTTTTTCACCGCAGAGACGCAGAGGGCGCAGAGAGTTTTTGCTTGATGATCGCCTTGGAGTTCATATGAAACGCGTCATACTCGTCTTTATTGCGGCAATACTCCTTGCTTCTGTTTCGCTGGCGGATGAATTCAAGCCGATTAAACCCTCCCCCGCCGACAAATGCCCGGTCTGCGGCATGTTCGTAGCCAAGTATCCGGATTGGCTGGCGCAGATAACCTTTAAGGACGGCTCCCATGTCTTTTTCGACGGCGTCAAGGACCTGATGAAATATTATTTCCATCTGGCCAAATACAACCCCAGGAAAAAGATGGAGGACGTTGCCGCCATCTTCGTTACCGAATATTACAGCCTGTCCATGACCGACGGCTTTAAAGCCGTATATGTGGTGGGCAGCAACGTCTACGGCCCCATGGGCCGGGAGCTGATTCCCTTCAAAGAGGAAGCCGAGGCCAAAGAATTCATGAAGGACCATGCCGGCGAGTCGCTGGTGCTTTTTTCCGGGATTACCCCGGAATTGATTCAGAGGTTGGATTAACATGAAAAACCTCATAAGAAAATCCGACCGCTTTTTCATCTTTATCGCCACTGCCACGTTGTTTTTGGGGCTGACCCTGGCCCATGCCCGTTATTACGGCCGGCATGATAATCCGGGGTTCCAGAAGGCGTGTAATCTCGCCCGGACCCTGGAGATTACCGACCTCTGCCTGGCCACGGAAGCCTTTTATACCCGGCATCCTTCCCAGGCCGACCGGCACACCCCGTTACAGACGCATCCCACGGCGTTGGAGCATTTTCCCACCATCCAGCCCCCGGATACGTGGAGATATTTTCATGTGGATTGAAAAACAGCGGCACATCCTGGACTTCACCCTGTCGTCCCTGGCCCGGCGCAAGGGAAAAAACCTCGCGCTCATTGCGGTCTATGTGCTGACGGTCGCCATCCTGGGTTCGGTCATGTTTTATGCCGCAGCCATGCAGAAGGAAGCCGCACTTCTGCTTAAGG
>DYJG01000200.1 GCA_020723225.1 Desulfobacca acetoxidans
CCTGTATTTGGTTGTCACAGGATACCACAGAATTATCTTTAAGTGAACAGTATTAGGCTTAACCCCCATTTCCTGCCTTATGACGGACTTTGGTTTGCCAGCGACAAGGTCTTGGTAAGCTGTTTCTGAGGTAACGGTTGGGTTAGCTTGGAATCCCGCATGGGGAATTAATATAATTAATATATAAATAATTGGTTGAAATGTCAAGAAATATGCGGCCTGAAATCGCGGTTAAGCACGCCCTCCCAGGGTTTCATCTTGGCCGGGAGGTAACAAAATCGTGTAAAGCTGCCGCTAATTAGCCTTAGAGCGCGGCGTCGCCGCGGGAATCTCCGCTTGCCGCTCCTTGATGATGGCCGCGGCCTTTTCCCGCACCACCCCCCTCAGGTTAAAGAGGTCCTCGCCCATGGCGCAGGTGACGATATACTCCACAAATCTGGTGGGATTGCGCCGCAACATCCCCAGCATCTGGGTCCAAAACTGGCGCCGGTAGGGGGTGCGGACCCCTTGCCACCAGATAACTTGGAAAAAAGCCTTGGCTTCGACTAAGATCCGCCGCCATGCCATTCTCCGGTCGGGGACGCGGTCCTTAGGCCTGGAGGTTCCGGCCGCGGTCGCCGGGGGCCGGCGCACCGGGCGCATGGCCAGATGATAGCGGCAGGCCCGCGCCAGATAGCGGGAAGGTTCGTAGAGATAGTCCCAGGCATCGACGTATTCCTGCATGATCTCGGCTTCCGGCCGGTCCGGTTCCAAGTTCATGGCGGAGAAGGTCCCTGCGTCATCTCCCACGTCAGGGCGCAGCCGGCCTTCTTTCTCCAATCGATGCCACAGCCTGGTATGAGGTGCGGCTTGCAAGACCCCCAGCATGGCTGTGGGGATAGCGGTCTCCTCCAGAAACGCGCAGATGCGCGGGCCAGCCCCTGGTGTTTCCCCGTCCAGGCCGATGATGAAGCTGCCGATGATCCCCATACCATTTTCCTTAATGTTGCGGAGCGATTCGACCAGGGGGTGTTTGATGTTGTGATATTTGTGGCTGGTTTGCAGCACCTTCTCATCCGGGGACTCGATGCCGATAAAGACCTTATCCAGGTTGGCCGCGGTCATGAGGTCGATCATCTCCAGGTCCTGGCCCAAATTCACCGAGGCCTGAGTGATAAAGCTGAAGGGTTCGCCCCGGCTCCGCAACCAGGGGGTCAGCTCTTGCAGGAGGGCCCGGGCATGCTTCTTACTGCCAATGAAGTTGTCGTCGCAGATGAACACGGAACCCCTGGCCCCGAGCCGGTAGAGGGTCTCCAGTTCGGCCATGACCTGCTTGGGGGTCTTGTACCGGGGGATGCGTCCGAAAAGGTTCACCACATCGCAAAATTCGCAGTCGAACGGGCAGCCCCGGGAGGTCTGAATCGTCACGGTGGCGTAATCCTGCAGCCGCAATAGATCAAAGCGCGGGATGGGGGAGGTCGACAGGTCCGGCTTGGCGTCGTTTTGGATGATCCCGGTCTTCCCCTGGCGCATCGCCCCCAGCAGTAAGGGAATGGTATTTTCGCCTTCGCCTCGCACCACAAAATCGCAACCGGCCTCCAGAACGCCCTCCGGGAGGGAAGTGGGGTGGGGTCCCCCGGCGACCACGGTTTTCCCGCGGCGCTTGGCTTCCCGTACCAGGGCCAACAGGCCCGCCCTTTGAATATACATGGCCGAAATCAAAACCAGATCGGCCCATTGCCAATCTTTCTCCGTCAGGCTGCTGGTGTTGAGATCCACCAGCCGCATTTCCCATTCCTGGGGCAGCAAGGCGGCCACCGTAATCAAACCCAAGGGGGGATTAACCGTTTTATTACCCCGGAGCCGGCAAGATTTCTGGAAACTCCAAAAAGAAAGGGGGAATTCGGGACATACCAACAAGGCCCGCATTTATCTAGTACTCCTCACTGACCGATAGTGGGCGGCAATCGATTTCTGACGGTCTTAACTCAGGTGATAGGAAATATTTCTCCGAACTTGGCAATATGCCCTTTGCGCAGGCAATGCACTCCTGAGGAGCAAGATAACATAAATATTTTCCGAAACCTCACTCTATCATTTTAAACCCAAGCAGATATCAGTCCATATCCTGATTTCCAGCCTATACGCCCAGAAGCAGTACTGAACGATAATGATAAGAAATTAAAGGGGATGGAGAATGAATCCTTACGTAGCCTAGAGGCATCGGCTAAGCTCTCACTTTTATTGCCTCGTAAAGCAGGTATTTTGCTAGAGTAAAAGATAAGCTATGATAGCGAAGTCGAGTAGCGTGGGGGAATCCCACCCCCACGCCCTCACAGATCCGGACGTGAGCCTCTCGGCTCATCCGGCTCCTACCGACCAGCCACGGGAGGCGAGGCAAGTTGCCAATGAGCAAAAAGCCTGGGCTGCTGGCGCTTAATGCGCCTGAGCCAATGGGCCGCTCGCCTCTGGCGACCTCGCAACCGCTTGAACTTCCGCATTGCCCAGCGTTTCAGCGTGCGATTGAGATGATCCCATAAGGGGTAAAGGGCCGACCGGTAATAGCTGCCGTAGTAGTTAAGCCAACCACGAATGATTGGATTAAACATGCGGGACAGGTCCAGGAGGCTCTTTTCACTCATTCGGTGCAGTCGCCAGCTCCGAATAGTGGTGCGGATAGCCTTGCCCGCTTTGGGGCTTACGGCCGGCAGAAAGCCGACAAAGTAATTTCCGCTACGACTCTTGGCTCCCCGGGGCCGAAAGGCAAACCCCAGGAAGTCAAAGCTCTCATGCACGTAATTACTTGTCCGATCATCATCCTTGCAGTAGACGATCTTGGTCTTCTCCGGATGGAGTTCCAGGTGGCACTGAGCCAACCGTCTGGCTATGACGTCTTTTAGCCAGAGGGCCTGTTTCTCGCTCTTGCAATGCACAATGATGTCATCAGCATAGCGCTCGAAGTATACCACTGGATAGTGGCGCTGCATCCACACATCAAAGGCATAATGCAAGAAGAGATTAGCCAGCAGCGGACTGATCACTCCACCCTGGGGAGTACCCTTCTTCCGAGCCACCACAGTGCCATCCGGAAGTTGAGCCGGGGCTTGCAGCCACCGCTCCACATACAAGATGAGCCACCGGCAGTCGGTATGCTTCCGCACCGCCCGCAGCAGCAAGGCATGATCCAGGTTGTCGAAGAAGCCCTTGATGTCCAGGTCCAGCACCCAATCCAGGCGCCAGCACCTTTGCCGGGCGACTCCAACTGCTTGAATTGCTGACTTGCCTGGCCGGTACCCGTACGAATCCTGGTGGAAGTGAGGCTCCACCAGGGGCTCCAGGTACATTTTGGCCACCATCTGCGCTATCCGGTCCGCTACCGTGGGAATACCCAAGGTCCGTTTGCCACCACTATCTTTCGGAATCTCTACCGTCCGCACCGGTGGTGGAAAGTAGCTCCCGGAGGACATCCGGTTCCAGAGTTTGTAGAGGTTATTTTTCCAGTCCCTCTCAAACTCTGCAATGGACTCCCCATCCACCCCAGCAGCACCTTGGTTTGCCTTCACCCGCTTATAGGCATCCCATACCTCTTGCTTGGCAATACGAAACGGCTTTGCCTTACTCAACGGCTCCTCCCAAGGCTTGGTTGACCACCAAGTAAAGCTGATCGGTACAACCCCTTCGCTCCATCCCCATTACGGGACTTCCTCGCTACTACGGGTTGTTCCGCCCCTGTGCCCCGCCTCGGTACTCTCACCCTTGTGGGGCCTCCACTTGGGTTTCTCCCTTAACATCGGGGCGACAGGTTCCCACGTTCCACCCGAGAGCCTGGACCAGGGTCACGCCACCTTTATGCCGGACGCCGCCCAGGCAGTCAGCAGGCTCCCCCTGGGCTTGTCCTGGAGTCAAGTTAGCCTCCAGTTTCGACGTCATCTTCAATGTTTCGACACCTCATCAGTGGTTCGCTTGTACTCGTCTCCCTGATTCCTACCTGCCGCGATCTTGAGCCGCGACTTTTCCTTAACGCTCACCACCCTGGCTCTTTACCAGCGCAGCTTAAGGTGGTTTGGAGCCTGCTCCTGCAAGCCGACTCCGAGGGGCCTTCCCTCATCTCTCGTGCAGTTACGCACGCTCTCTATATGACTCCAAGCGCGCTCGTGGCGCACTAACTTGCCAATTCAGCTAATTATCTCCAGATAGTCAAGAAATCTCGTTATGAGCTGGCGAACGAAGGTTTTCAAGACTGTGATAATTTTCGGAGCAGAGCAGTTATCAGCTTCATTGGCAATTCTTATTTCGGATAATTCCTTTCAGAAAGAGAATAGGCATTTGTAACGTATTGAGAAATCATGCGCTGGGTATTGAAAAACGAGCCATTCAAGGCGATGGCGGCGCGCCTGACATTGGCATAGGCCTCGGGTTTGCCATAATAAAGGGGCAAAATTATCCTCTCCAGTTTGTCATATAAGGAGGCGGCATCCTTGGAGTAATCTCCCGGATTGGCAGATTCATCACCTATTGCCCAGCCAGTCACCTGCTCCACGTGACCTTCAACCCACCAACCGTCTAATACACTGAGGCTGGGCACGCCATTTAACGCGGCCTTCATGCCGCTGGTTCCCGAGGCTTCCTGGGGGCGCAACGGGGTGTTGAGCCACAGGTCCACACCGGCGCAGATGATTTTCCCCAGAGCCATGTCGTAGTCCTCCAAGTAAACCAGCTTGACGGTTTCGCCCAGGGCCGCGGCAGCCTGAAAAACTCGCCGGATCATTTCCTTGCCCCCCTCATCCCGGGGGTGGGCCTTGCCACCGTAGATCACCTGGAGCGGCCCCACCCGCTGGGCCATAGCTTTTAGGCGCTCGAGGTCGGAAAATAGCAGGTCCGGGCGCTTGTAGGTGGTGGCCCGGCGAGCAAAGCCGATGGTCAGGGAATGCTCAGGGAAACGCACCCCGGTCCGTTTCTCTACTTCGGCCAGCAGGGCCCGTTTGGCGAGGGCATGGGCCGCGGCGATTTCATGCAGGGGAATGCCGACGGCATAACGCAGGTAAAAATTGTCCTGGCGCCATTCCGGAATGCGCCGGTCAAAGAGGTCGGCAAATGGCGGAGAGGTCCAGGTGACCGCATGTACCCCGTTGGTAATGGCGTCAATGGGATAATAGGGAAACATGCCCACCGAAATTTCACCATGCCGCATAGCCACGCCATTAATGTAGCGGGCAAAGCGCAGGGCCAGATAAGTCATGTTGAGGCTTCTATCGACGCAACATTGCGTGGCTTCCAGGAGGGCAGCCCGGTCCCGGCCTAAAACCTGCTCCACCAACTCCCAGGAAAACTGGTCATGGCCCGCGGGCACCGGGGTATGCGTGGTAAACACACACTGGCGGCGAACCGCCTCCACTTCGATCTCCGTGGGGACTTCGCCTTCCGCTCCCTGACACTGGAATTCCAGGAGGGACAGAGTCAGCAGAGCGGAATGTCCTTCATTCATATGGTAGATTAACTTATCTTTAAACCCCAGGGCTGATAATACGGCGACTCCCCCCATCCCCAGGACTACCTCCTGGCAAAGGCGGTAATGGTTGTCACCACCATAGAGATGATCGGTAAGGGTTTGATCCCACGGGGTGTTTTCCGGTAAAGCCGTATCCAGGAAATATACCGGCACCAGGTG
>DYJG01000201.1 GCA_020723225.1 Desulfobacca acetoxidans
TATTACGGCCCGGTCGAGCTAAAAATAGCCGCCTGACTTTTTACAGGGCCATCAAGGTTCAAGGTTAATTTCCCTGCCGCGTTCCCCCCACGTGTCATTCTGAGGGAGCTGAGCGACCGAAGAATCTCGTTTTTAGCGGCAAGGCTTTTCTCAGGGAACAGATGGTTACAAGCAGATAGGATATATTTCGCCAAAAGACCAGATTCTTCACTCCGCTTCGCTCCGTTCAGAATGACAAAGGAGTTAACTATCGCAGAGACCACAACTTTGAACCTTGAACCTTAAACTTTGAACTATTTTCTAGCCAAACACCCCCCGGCTGAAAGCCTCTTTAAACCGGGGCGCGGTGCCCTTGGGTATCTTCAAATGATAAGTCCCGGGTGTCAAGGCGGCCCCCTTGATCCAGGGATTGAGGCGCTTGATGGCCTTATAATAACTGCCGCAGGCCTCGGCCAGGGTTTTCACCGGTACCTCCCGGGAGATGGTGAAATTCACCTCGTCACAATCCTGGGGCGGATAGAGCTGATCCGGAGGAATATAAAAACCGTAGCGCTCCGGGGATTCCAGGACGATCTTGGCGGCAATAATGCGATGGACGTAGCGTTCCGTCTCCTCCGGCAGGCTCAGGTAATAATAATTTTTCACCCCTTGGGCGGCCATCTCCTTCTGCACCCGGCCCTCTCCGCAGTTATACCCGGCCAGGGCCAGGGGCCAGTTGTGGAAGAGGCGGTAGAGATCCTTGAGGTAGCGCAGGGCCGCGTCCGTGCTGGCGGTAAACTCCATCCGGTCGTCCACCGCGTCGTTGATCCGGAGTTGGAAGCGCTGGGCCGTGGGGGCCATGAACTGCCAAGGGCCCTGGGCCCCGGCGGAGGAGCGGGCCTTGGCCCGGAGGTCGCTTTCCACCAGGACTACGTATTTCAAGTCCGCAGGCAGCCGGTGGTCCCTTATTTTCCGCTCGATATCGGGGAAATAGCGATGTGCCCGCTTGATCCACATGGTGGTCTGGATGCGGCTCCAGACCGTGGTGGTGAACTCCCGGTCCAGGTCCTCTTTGACCGTAGGGTCCTCCAGGGGCACGGGTTCGCCGCATAAAGTGGCCTTATCCGGCGCCCGGAAATAGGGCAGGGGAATGTTTTCCCCGGCCGCGGCTGCGGCTGGAGGCGAAACTGGGGGCGCGGCCGGCCCCGCGCCCAAAAGACCGGGCCAGAACCAGCAGCCCGCGAAGAATATCAGGAAAATTACTAACATCGGCTTATCTCGACGAAATTTGGTGAAAAATGCAATGTCCATTTACTTTAGCGGTTTCATCGAGTCAAGTCCAGGGGAGTGAAAAAGAAAAGATTCACCACAGAGACACAGAGGGCACAGAGGTACACAGAGGAAAAGAGAAGTAGCCGGAAGCCATTTTGTTAATTCCTATTTTTCACTGACCACTGACCACTGGCCACTCTTTGTGTCTTTGTGGTTAATTTTTTTCTCTTTTTTCCTTTCCATAATGGTTTAAAAAAGTTAAAAATGCTTGACTTGCCCGGGTATTTATGCGAAATAATGAGCTGAATTATTACTCAGCAGGTGAAGTTTGCCCTGGGGGATTGAGGAGTAGCACGGCAACATCCGTGAATTTCGATATTATGTAAAAGGAAACGGCATCTGGGGAGAGTTCTTGAGGACGCCCGGGGTGCCTTTTTTTATTCGAGGCAAAGCATGATCAAAGTCACCTTGGACCACGGCCAGACCCGGGAGGAACCCGAAGGGATTACCGTGGCCCAGGCACTGCAAGACCTGGGAGTGGCCACGGATCACAAGGCCGTGGCCGCCAGCGTGGATGGGGAGTTGCTGGATCTGGCCCGGACCCTGGAGCATGACTGCACCGTGGCCCCCGTCTGGCTGGATTCCCCCCAGGGACTGGAGATCATGCGCCATTCCGCGGCCCACGTGATGGCGGAAGCAGTCCGGTCGCTCTTCCCGGGAGTGAAAGTGGCCATCGGCCCCGCCATTGAAGCGGGTTTTTATTACGACTTTGACGTGCCCGAGCCTTTTACCCCGGAGGACCTGGCCCGAATCGAGGCCAGGATGGCCGAACTGGTGGGCGCGGACCTTCCCTTTAAGCGCCGGGAGGTCTCCAAAGAAGAAGCCCTGGGGATCTTTAGGGAATTGGGCGAAGAATATAAAGTGGAACTCCTGGAGGAGATTCCCGCGGATGCGGTCAGCTTATATCGCCAGGGCGATTTCGTGGACCTCTGCCGGGGGCCGCATATTCCCTCCACCGGCTTTCTTAAGGCCTTCAAGCTCACCGGGGTCTCCGGCGCCTACTGGCGGGGGGACGAAAAGCGGCCCATGCTGCAGCGGTTGTACGGCACCGCGTTCCCCACTCCCGAGGAGCTGCAGCGGCATCTGGAACTCCTGGAGGAGGCGAAACGCCGGGACCACCGCAAGCTGGGGCGGGAGCTGGGATTGTTTATGGTGGAGGAGGAGGCCGGGCCGGGCCTGGTGATCTATCTCCCCAAGGGCGCGATGCTCCGGAGCCTCATCGAGGATTTCGAGCGCAAGGAGCATTTAAAAAGGGGCTACCAGATGGTCATGGGCCCCCAGATGCTCAAGGCGGATCTGTGGAAACGCTCGGGCCACTGGGACAACTACCGGGACCACATGTATTTCGCCCAGGTGGAGGAGACCCTCTACGGGGTCAAGCCCATGAATTGCCTGGCCCACATGCTGATTTACAAATCCCGGGTGCGCTCCTACCGGGAGCTGCCCCTGCGGTTCTTCGAGTTGGGCACGGTGATGCGCCACGAGCGCTCCGGGGTGCTCCACGGCTTAACCAGGGTGCGCCAGTTCACCCAGGACGACGCCCACATTATCTGCACGCCGGAGCAGGTGGAGAGCGAAATCCTGGGGGTCCTGGACTTTGTCTTCGAGGTGATGACCATCTTCGGCTTCGAATACGAGGTGGAGCTGTCAACCCGGCCGGAGAAGTCCATCGGCACCGACGCGGAATGGGAACTGGCCACCGGCGCGCTCCATAACGCCATGCAGGCCAGGAATATCCCTTACGCCATCTGCGAAGGGGAGGGCGCTTTTTACGGCCCCAAGATCGACGTCAAGCTGAAGGACGCGCTGCAGCGCCGCTGGCAGTGCGCCACCATCCAGTGCGACTTCACCTTGCCGGAGAGATTCGACCTCACCTACGTGGGCGCGGACGGGGGGCGCCACCGGCCGGTGATGCTGCACCGGGTGGTTTTGGGGTCGCTGGAGCGCTTCATGGGCGTCCTGGTGGAGCACTACGCGGGGGCCTTCCCGGTGTGGCTGGCCCCAGTCCAGGCTATTTTGCTGCCCATCACCGACCGGGTGCACGCTTACGCCCAGGAGGTGGAGGGGCTGATGAAGGCCGCGGGCTTAAGGGTGGAGCTGGACAGCCGGCCGGAGACGCTCCGCTATAAGATCAGGGAAGCGCAACTCCAAAAAATTCCCTACATGGTGATCATCGGCGACCGGGAAGCCGAGAGCCGCACTCTGTCGCCCCGTTTGCGGGACGGCACGGAGTGGAAGGATATACCGGTAGATACTTTTGTGCAGCGAGTGCAGGAGGAAGGAAAGATTCCTTCTCCTACTAAAAGCCCATAAATCCAGGAGGTTACGGCCATCCAGAAGCAGCGCGTGAGAATCAACGAGCAGATCAAGGTTCCCGAAATCCGTTTGATCGGGGCAGACGGGCAGCAGGTCGGAGTTATGCCCGTCAGGGAAGCCCTGGCCATGGCCGCAGAGGCCAACCTGGATCTGGTGGAAGTGGCTCCCCAGGCCAATCCGCCGGTGTGCCGCATCATGGATTATGGCAAGTACAAGTATCAACAGAGCAAAAAACAGCAGGAAGCCAGGCGGCGGCAGACCACCATCCAGGTCAAAGAGATCAAGGTGCGGCCCAAGATCGAGGAACACGATATGGCCTTTAAGATGCGAAACGCCCGGCGCTTTTTGACCGAAGGGGACAAGGTCAAGATTTCCGTGATTTTCCGGGGCCGGGAGATCGCCCATACCGACCGGGGTTTCCGGATTCTGGCCCAGATTTCCGAGGCCCTGGGGGATATCGCCACGGTGGAGCAGCACCCGAAACTGGAAGGCCGGAACCTGAGTATGATCGTCACTCCCAAGTAAAGATCGTTTTCCGTTTTCCGTTTTGCGTTTTTCGTAAAAGATAAAAAACGGGGAACCTTTGTCAAAAGGGTTGCCGGTCCTTTTGACAAAAGATAAATTCACTATATTTTTACGCAAAACGAAAAACGCAAAACGCAAAACGATACCAAAGACGAAAAACGAAGAACTGATTTCCGAATGAGGATCACGTTATGCCAAAAATGAAGACCCATCGGGGTGCGGCCAAGCGCTTCCGCGCCACTGCCAGCGGCCGTCTGAAAAGGAAGAACCCCAATCAGCGCCACATCTTGACCAGCAAGTCCCGGAAACGGAAACGGCACTTAAGGCTGCCGGATTATCTCACCGGGACCGACGAAAAGAACCTGAAACGCCTCTTACCATACGTCTGAAATAGGAGCAACCCATGTCACGCGTGAAAAAAAGTGTGGCCTCCCGGGCCCGGCGCAAGAAATTTTTAAGCATGGCCAGCGGCTACCGCAGCGGCCGGCGCCGCCTCTACCGCTCCGCCCGGGAAGCCGTGGAAAAAGCCCTGACGTTCGCCTACCGGGACCGCAAGGTGCGGAAACGTGAGTTCCGGGCCCTGTGGATCGTCCGCATCAACGCGGCCCTGCGGCCCTTAGGCATGTCCTACAGCAAATTCATCGGCGGCCTGAAGAAGGCACAGATCAATTTGGACCGGAAGGCTTTGGCGGATTTGGCCATCTTTGATCCCCAGGGCTTCGCAAGAGTGACGGAACTCTCCAAACAGGCCATTTAGCTGCCAGGTTTGGCACGTAGGGGCGAACCTTGTGTTCGCCTTGGGCGTCCGGGCGAACACAAGGTTCGCCCCCTACGGAAAACATGACCTTCAAAGACCGGGAAATCCAGGAATTACGGGAAGTGGCGCTGCGGGAAATCCAGGCCGCAGCCAATGCCGAGGACCTGGAACGCCTGCGGGTGAAATATCTGGGGCGTAAAGGGGCCTTAACCCAGATCCTGCGCAGTTTGGGGCAGTTGGACCCGGAATCGCGGCGCCGGGTGGGCCAGGAGGCCAACGCGGTGAAGCTGGCCCTGGAAGACGCCTTGGAACAGGCTTTAACCGCCCTGAAAACCGCGGCCCTGCAAGCCGCGGTCCCGGCCGTGGACGTCACCCTCCCGGGCCGCCGCCTGCCTCAAGGCCGGCTCCATCCCCTCACCCAGGTTAACCAGGAGGTCTGCGACATCTTCCTGCACCTGGGCTTCGAGACCGTGGAAGGCCCGGAGGTGGAGCTGGATTACTACAACTTCGAGGCCCTGAATATCCCCGCGGACCATCCCGCCCGGGACATGCAGGACACCTTCTACTTCAACGAGAAGGTGCTGCTCCGCACCCATACCTCGCCCATGCAGATCCGCACCATGGAGAAACGGCGGCCGCCGGTGAGGGTCATCGCGCCGGGGCGGGTCTACCGCCGGGACTCCGACCTGACCCACACCCCCATGTTCCACCAGGTGGAGGGATT
>DYJG01000202.1 GCA_020723225.1 Desulfobacca acetoxidans
GAAACCTCTTTGGATATTATTTCCGAAGGGCACCTTCGCAAACCAATTTTCAACCCCAGCAGCCTTGGCTATTGCATATTCTCGGAAGAGGAGGGGGCTATGTCTTCGTCTTGGAAAGCGATGATCCTGTTCTTGAGCGTGATGATTACTCTGCTGCTCGGCCTGCCGGTTTCGAAGGCAACCGCCGACGTCGATGATTACCGCATTAATGCTAACCGTGACGCCGACAGCTTTATCCTGGGACAAAACGAGCCGCTACAGGTCAACGTGAATGAGGGCCAGACGCGTACCTTCAGCTTCGATCGGCAGGTGAGAAGGGTGATTTCCAGAAATCCCACCGTGGCCTTTCTTAAGGTGGTAAACGGCGCCATTGAGGCCCGTGGCCTCATTCCGGGCCGCACCGGGATGCACATCATCTTTAACGGCGACCCCAAGAAAGACCCCAAGTTCAAGCCTCTCTTCATGGGTTTGCGCGTCGACCATGCCGACGGCTCCCTGCCTGGTCTCCCCGGCCCTGTGGCCCTGGGGTCGGTGTCGGATGACAGCGTCTCCAACGTCGCTTTCTGGGAAGACCACGTGGCGGGACTCAAAGGGTGCCGGATGGACATTCGGTATATCTATCTCAACGGCGGTCCCTTTGAGGGCTGGGCCACCTGGGGTGAACGGGTTAAAAATTATACTAAGAATAGTCTGGCTTGGGGAATGATCCCCTTTTTCGTTTTTTACAACATCCCCGATGGAGATGAAAGTTATGCCATTGATTTGGCACACGTAAAAAATTTCTATTATATGAAAGGCTACTATCGCAACCTAAATCTGTTTCTTCGGCAGGCGAAGAGGGTCATGCAGGGGGAGCTCTACGGTATAGTGCTGGAGCCGGATTTTCTCGGCTACATGCAGAAGGACAGCGGCAAACAACCCAACGAGATAATCACCGCCGACGGCACCCTGGTGGACACCGTAACCAAGATTAATCAGACCATCGTCAAAGAGAGGTTTGGCGGCCAGAATATCCTTTTTGGCTGGCAGTTGAATCTCTGGGCCGACCCCGTCAACTACAACCCGGGTATCATCCGGATAACCGATAGAGATGGATGGGTTGCAGGACGCGCGAAAATCGTCCAGGCCGCCACGAACACCGTAAACTATGCCGCGGCCGCCGGGGTTCTCTCTTATGGCGCGGATTTCCTCTCCATAGACAAGTACGGCCTGGATGCGGCGGGCGTCTCCCCTTACAATCCCGACAACCCTTCCGCATCCGTTTGGTTTTGGAACAACGACCACTGGATGAACTACCTGCTGTATGTCAATACCCTTTCCCAGGTTTCCGGGAAAAAGATAGTGCTCTGGCAACTGCCGGTGGGCCACATCAACAAATCCACCGCCATCAGCGCCCGGACAAAGGAGCGATTTCCAGATCTCTCCAATACTACCAACAAATACGAAGACAGCTCCACCACCTTTTTTCTCGGAGACACCTTTGATGCGTCCGCGTCCGGCGCCACCCGTCTGAATTATTTCAGCCAGAACCAGGCCCTCGACCCCACCCTCCGGGTGTCAGGCAACCTCGTCACCTGGGGAAGACACCTGAAGATTTTGCCTCAATATGGTGTCATCTCCGCCATGTTCGGGGCCGGAATCGGCATAAGCACCCGGGGAATAAGCCCCACCAAGATGGAACCGCCCTTCCTGCCGCCCGACGATGAATATCTTTGGATTCAAAAGGTGCAAAAGTATTATCTGGGGCTCCAGCAATGATAATCCCTATCTTAGTCATTTTACTGCTTCAATAAGAACGCCGTCATGTCGGCGAAGTGTGCCAATTTTAGGCACACTTCGCCACAGATCGTTGACCCTGAAGGGTAGCAAAACTTCCTGTGCTAATATCATAATTACTTGTGACTTTGGCAACAACGCTGCCGCGCCAACCGGGCATTTTCTCCGGCGAAACGCCCAGGGCGCCGGTTCTTGCTGTCCCTGTCGGCACAATCCCTCCGGTCCCCCTTTCCCCACTTTGTGATTAAAAATTTCGTCTCTAGGTATTATTACGCATTATTAAATAGGTAGTTTTACCAGCTTTTCCTGCAAATCAAACGGGTTATATTCTTAATCAGAGGAAAAGACCATGAAGATGATAGTATCGATCCTGGTAGAAAGTCCTTTTTACTTCACCCTGTCTCTGCGGGATCGCTCCGGCCTGGTAAAAAGATTGAAGAAAAAAGAAAAGAGCATCGATTTGCGGGATTATCAGACCAAGATCAGTCTGTTTCTGAAAGCAGCGGAACCGAGCCTGGTAAAAGTGGCAAGCAGATGAAGTTATCCACCCTGCGGTCAGGGTGGAAGGAGGTGGAAAATGGAAACCAAGGAATGCCCCCAAAATCGACCCGAGTGCCGGCACCAGACCCCCCAATGGCAGACCCGGATGACCATTGTTCCCGAGACCATGGGCCTGCTGGTAAGCTGTGATATGCGCTTACTGCCCATGGCCGAATTCCTCCATGTCGTTAAACTCATGCACAAAGCCGCGGTGGACTACCTCAAGGAAGAAGGCATCATCATCGAAACCCGCCTCCCGGGATTGCGGCTGGTGAAGAACGAAACCTAGGTCTTATAAAAAGGCAACGGAAAGACCCGAAAAACCCTCTCCTCAAGAGCAAAAGGGCACGGCGAGTCGTGCCCTTCCTTTTTTCCGATCAATGCTTAAATTGACCATAAGGATCTCCTGCTGACCGGGAAATTTCTCGCAGAGCGGGAAATTTTGCCTTTGGCGGCTTGCATTTGCCGGAGAGGTTGGGTATGCTTAATGCATGGTTAAGAAATTAATAAACTAATAAACGCCTAGGCAAAGAGAGGAACAAAAAGATGGCCGGGAAATCCTATCTTAGATGGGCCCTCCTGGGAATGGCCCTGGCCGCGGGTTTGATGCTGGCGCCTTCCCTTCTCAGCGCCAAGACCCAGCCCCATGCCCCCTTCCCCCTGAAAACGGAAGACGGCAAGATCATCAACCCCCTCACCGGCGAAAACGCCGACCAGCCTTACAGCCCCCGGCAGACCTGCGGCACTTCCAACTGCCACAACTACGACCAGATCACCAAGGGCTACCACTTCCAGCAGGGCTGGGACCGGGTCAAGGACGATTTTAACAAAAAGAAGCCCTGGCTGCTCTCCGACGGCATGATGGGGAAGTTCTGACCGCCCTCTTTTCGCCAGTTGGCGAAAAAGAACAATAAAACCCCGGACGAAATCGACATGACCCCCTTCATGTTCACCGCCGCGGGCGACCCCAAGACGCCCGGAGTGCCGGGCTGCGGCGGCTGCCACCCCGGCGGCGGCGGCCTGGAGTTCGACCGGGACGGCAAGCGCTATGACCTGCGTCTCAAGGCCGATCCCTCTTTGGCCCAAAGCCTGGACGGCGATTATTACCAGAGCAAGTGGGACAAAACCGGCGTAGTGGAGGCCGATTGTTTCATCTGCCACCTGCCGGGCTACAATTTCAAGGAACGGAATACCCAGCTTCAATCCCTGAACTTCAAGTGGGCCACAGTCGCGGCTTCGGGCATCGGCCTGGTGAACGGCGCGGTCAAGGAAGGCCAGCAGCCCAACGTGGCTTACAACAAGCGCCTGTTTAACGAGGACGGCAAGGTTGTTCTGGACCTGTCCTATCCCCCTCCTGCGGAGAACTGCGTCTTTTGCCACGGCATGTCGGACATGAAGAAACGGGGCTTCTCCTGGAACGACCGGGTCAACCCGGACGTCCATAACTTGCAGGGGATGAATTGCGTCCACTGCCACCCCTCCATCGAAGATAAAAAGCTGAAAATCACCAAAGAGATGCATAACTTCGCCAAGGGGGACGAGTTCGTTTCCACGGTGGCGGACAACCTGGACAACACCATCAAAACCTGCAAAGAATGCCATGATACAGGCTATATGGGCGCCACCCGGCCCCAGCACCTGTCGATCAGGCCCAACCACCTGGACAAGCTGTCCTGCGAGGTCTGCCACATCCCGGCTCTACACCGGGCGGCCTTCGAAGGCTTTGACGTCACCACCGGGCAGATGGTGAACTATCCCAAGCTCGGGGCCAAAAAGGTCGGCGATGAATTCACCTGGCGGCCGGCCTTCCAGAGGGACGAACACGGCAAACTTTGGCCGGTAAACCGGTTCAATTCGGTTTTCTTCACCAACCAGGATAAGGACGGCATCAATTACCCCCTGTTCGCCCGGGAGCTGAAAAAGGGGTATGAGAAGGCCAAAGGCCAGCTCCAGCCCAAGAACCCCATGAAACCGGAAGTGCACACGCCGGAACAGATCAAGATCATGCTGACCGCGTTTTCGGAGACCCTTAAGGGAAACAAGCGCTTCCAGCAGGTCAAGCCCTACTACCACAAGGGCGGCATGATGCACTTCTTGAATGACAAAGGCGAGGTGGAGAGCGCCAAAGACAGCACCTGGGCCGGCCAGATCGAGGGCTTCAATATCAACCACAACGTGGCCCCGGCCAGCCTGGCCTTAGGGGCCAACGGCTGCGGCGACTGCCATTCGGATTCTGCCCACATGTTCAAAGGCCAGATCGTCACCGATATGTTCGGACCCGACGGCAAACCGGTGACCGTCAGTGCCGGCAAGCTCTTCGGGTGCCAGCCCTGGGTCTTCACAGTTAACAAGATTCACCAGCTATATCTGACTCCCTATGTGAGCTGGGGGATCTTGCTCCTGGCGTTCTTGCTGGTGCTCCATTACACCGGCCAGGGGCCCAAGGTGGCCGACTTCTACGCCGCACCCGCGGACTTACCGAGGTTCAACCTGGCGGAGCGTTGGACCCACCTCATTCGCCTGCTGACCTTCTTCTGCCTCTTCTTCAGCGGCTACATCTTCTTCTACAACAACGTCTCCATGCTGAAGCTCTTCTTCGGGTCGCCAAGCTCTGCGGTGATCTTCCATTGGGTCTCCGGCCTCATCTTTGTGGGGGCCTCGGTGGTGAGCGTGGGCCTATGGTATAAGGACGCCCGCTTTGCGCCCTATGATAAGGAGTGGTTCCAGAAGCACGGGGGCTACTTCGGCGGCAAAGAAGTGGAGGTCCCCGCGGGCAGGCTCAACGCCGGCCAGAAAGTCTTCTTCTGGCTGACGGCGGTCTTAAGCCTGATCATGGGCCTGACGGGCATCCTGCTCATCTTCAAGAACAGTCTGCCCCTGTCCCTGAACTGCCTCCTGTCCACCATCCACGGCTTCTTTGCCATCCTCTTCGTGGCCGCGATCATCGCCCATGCCTATCTGGGCACCATCGCCAACCCGGGGACCTGGAGCGCCATGGTCACCGGCAAGGTGAGCAAGCTCTGGGCCAAGAAGCACCACTCGGAATGGTATAAGGAGATCGAGGAAAAGAAGGATTAAGGCGGCAATATTGCCGATAACGATCAACCGGCAATTTTTCCTAGGGGCGAACCTTGTGTTCGCCCCTAACGTTTCAGGTCGAACACAAGGTTTACTACAATTAACGCCTTTTGATTTCGAATGGTATAACACCAAATTCACCTTCACGTGCAACAAAACAGTATAAGCAAACGGCGTCCATCTGTGTTTATCGGCGGTTAAATATTAACCGCCGATGCACGCCGATAAACGCCG
>DYJG01000203.1 GCA_020723225.1 Desulfobacca acetoxidans
TGCAGATGGTCTTTCGGCCCCTGTTCGCCACCCTGGGGGTGGTGCTGCTCCTGCTGGTGCCCTTGCTGACCATGCGGCTGCTGGCGGAAGAGAAAAAAAGCGGCACCGCGGAGCTGCTCTTTACCTACCCCCTGACCGACTGGTCCATCATCCTGGGGAAATTTCTGGCCGCGCTGCTGGTCTATGCCATCTTTATGGCCTTTACCCTGGCCTACCCCCTTGCCTTCACCATCCTGGCCCGCCTGGATTGGGCTTCTCTCGCTTCCTGCTACCTGGGCCTGATGCTCCTGGGAGGGGCCTGCCTCTCCCTGGGCCTGTTCGCTTCCAGCCTCACGGAGAACCAGATCATTGCCGCGGTGACCGCGTTCGCCCTGCTGCTGCTGTTCTGGATCATCGGCTGGCAGCAGGAGATCGGGGCCGCGGGTTGGGGGAGTGTTTTTGCCGCGCTCTCCATGATGGACCACTATGACCCCATGATCCGGGGCGTGATCGACACCCGGGACCTGGTCTATTACTTCAGTTTTATTTACTTTTTCCTGTTTTTGACCAAAATGCAGTTGGAATCTCGACGTTGGAGAGCATAACGTGAGTTGGCGGGATTTTCTTCAAAAACGCGCTTTTATTTACGGCGGCGGCTCGGCGATGGCCGTGGCCCTGGTAGTGGGCATATTGGTGGTGGCGGGCCTGTTGTCCTCTCGCTTTAATTATCGCTGGGACATCACCAAGGACAAAAGCCAGTCCCTCACCGCGGTGAGCCGGGCTTTGCTCCCGGAAGTGCAAGCGCCCCTGAGCATCACCGCTTTTTTCCCGGAAGGGCAGACCGAGCGCCAGAGGGCTAAAGAAGTTCTCCAGATGTACCATTACGCCAACCCGGAGATCAGCTTCCGGATAGTGGACCCGGAGCGGGAACCTCTGAAGGCCAGGGAAGCGGGGTATCGCTACCCCGGCAACGCCCTGCTGGAGTACCAGGGGCGGCGGCAAATGGCGGACAAGACGGACGAGGAGCCTTTAACCAACGCCATCCGCAGGCTGCTGAAGCCGGAGGTGAAGAAGATCTATTTCCTCACCGGCCACGGCGAAAGGAACCCCCAGGACAAGGAGCGGAACGGGTTCGGCAACGCGGGCAAAGCCCTGGAGAACGAAGGCTTTAAGGTGGAAAGCCTCAATCTCCTGAGCGTGGCCGAAGTACCCAAAGACGCGGCCGCGGTGGTGTTGGCGGGACCCAACAAGTCTCTGTTTCCCAACGAGATCACGGCCCTGAAGGGCTACCTGGAACGGGGCGGGCGTATGCTGCTGCTGCTGGCGCCCTTTCAGGATGCGGGCCTGAAGGACTTTCTCACCGGCTACGGAGTGGAGCTGGATGACGGCATGGTCCTGGATATGAACCAGATCACCCAGGCCATCGGCGCCAGCGCCATCATGCCGCTGGCCATGCAGTACGGCCCCCACCGCATTACCCGGGACTTCGCCAACGTCGTCACCATCTACCCCCTGGCCCGGCCCCTGATGCTGAAACAGGGGACCAAAGACGTAACCCTGCTGCCCCTGGTCACCAGCACCAACACCAGTTGGGAGAAGCTGGGCCAGGAGTGGATGAAGGAAGGCAAGGGGGATTTCGATCCCAAGAAGGACAAGAAAGGCCCCTTTACCCTGGCGGCCCTGGTGGAACCGAAGCTTAAGCCCCAGAAGGAAGAAAAGGGCAAGGCTCCGGAAAAAGAGGCCAAGAAGGATGAAGCGGAGAAAAAGCCCTACCTGGTGGTCTTCGGAGACGTGGATTTTGCCGCCAATGCCTACTTCAACCTCTCGGGCAACGGCGACCTCTTCCTGAACACCATGAACTTCCTGGCTGCCGAGGAAAAGCAGATCGTGGTCCGCCGGGAGGAAAGCAAGCCTCAACCCCTCACCCTGGCGGGCTGGCAGGCCTGGTTCCTGTTTTTGACCTGCGTCGCGGGCCTGCCACTCATCGTCTTGGTGGCCGGAGTGCGGGCCTATCTCCGGCGCCGGGGGAAGCGGTGATGCTCCGCCGCCTGCTGCCTTATCTGATCCTGTTCCTGGCGCTTCTGGGCCTCTACTACGGCCTGACCTGGCGCCAGGCCCGAGAGGAAGCCCAAAAAGCCGAGGCCAAAAAGATCTTCCAGATCAAAGAGGCCGACATCGACGCCCTGGTCTTCAAAAAAGGCAAGGAAGAAGTGCGCCTGGCCAAGAAGGACGGCGGGTGGTTCCTCACCAAACCTCTGGAAATGCGGGCCGATAAGGCCACCGTGGAGTCTATTCTCAACACTCTGGCCCACCTCAATAAGGAGCGGGACCTGGGCGCGGTTGAGGACCTGAAGGCCTATGGCCTGGATAAGCCTGCCCTGGAGCTGGAATACTTCGTCAAGGACAAGGGCCGGAAGCTGGCCATCGGCAGCGCCACCCCGGGGGAGATGGGGTTTTACGCGGTTCAGGACCAGGCCCCCCGCCACCTCCTGGTAATCGACACCGGCAGCAAGGAGTCCCTGGACCGGCCGGAGAAGGACCTCCGGGACAAGACCCTCTTTACCTATATCCCGGATAAGGTGAAATCGCTGCGCCTGAAGACCCCGGGGGCCCCGGAAGTGCAGTTGGACAAAGTTGATGCGAAGTCCTGGCGCTGGGTGGGACGGGAGAAATTCCCGGTGCGGGGGGACCGGGTGGAGGAATTGATCCGCTCCCTGCACCTCGCCAAAGCCAAGGATTTTGCCGCGGACGCGCCCAAGGACCTGAAAACTTACGGTCTGGCTCCCCCCCGGGGGGAAGTGGCGGTGCTCCAGGATAAGGAGCCGGAAAGGCTGTTTCTGGGGGATAAGGCCAAAGAAGGCGAAGGGGGTTATGCCCGGAAGGCCCCGGCCGGTCCGGTGGTGGTGGCGGATAAAGACCTGGTGGCCCTCATCGCCAAGACCCTGACCACTCTCGAAGACCGCCGCCTCTGGCAGGGACAGGCCGCAGGCGTCCGGAAATCGGTCTGGGGGCCGCCGGATAAAACCTGGACGGCGGTCAAGGAAAAGGATTTCTGGAAGATCTCCGGCCCCGAGAAGCAGGAAGTCAAGCAGGCCGCGGTGCGTATGGAAGTGGGCCTGTGGAAGTTGCAGGCCCTGGAATTTACCCGCCCGGCCCCGGCTCCCCCGGCCAAACCCCTGTACCTGTTGGAGCTGCTGGATGAGGCCGGCAAGCCTTTGTTCCGTTTGGAGGAATTGGGCCGGGAAAAGCAGGGAGTGCTGGTCCGGTCCCAGGTGGGGGACAAGACCGAGACGGGCCTGGTGGCGGAAAAAAGCTACCTGGAATGGCAGAAGGAGATGGCCCGGCTGGCCGCACCGCCCGAGGTGCCGAAGGCCGCGCCGGCGCCGGCGGGCAAGCAGGAAAAATAACCTTCCTTTAGGTTGAGCATCGAAATTTAACTTTTGGGGTGAAAAGGGGAAAAGGGAAAAAGGGGAAAAGGTGGGGTAGTAGAATCCTTTACCTTTTCCCCCTTTTCCCTCTTCCCCTTTTCCCCCTTCTTCATGTCTGATATATGAGAAGTAATTTTAACCAACCGAGGACATCCGTTTGCTGATTTTAGTAACCAACGACGACGGCATCTACGCGCCCGGGCTGGCGGCCTTGTACCAGGAGCTGCGGGACCTGGGGAAGGTGGCGGTGGTGGCTCCGGAGAGCGAACAGAGCGCGGTGGGCCACGCCATCAGCCTGAGTACGCCCTTGCGGGTGAAGAAGGCCCCCCTGGTGGGGGGCGGCTTCGGCTGGGCGGTGAGCGGCACCCCCGCGGACTGCGTCAAGATCGCCCTGGCGGAGCTCTTGCCCGCGGCCCCGGACCTGGTGGTCTCCGGCATCAACCTGGGCCCCAACGTGGGGATCAACGTGCTCTATTCCGGCACCGTGTCCGCGGCCACCGAGGCGGCCATCCTGGGGGTGAAGCAGGCCGTGGCGGTGTCCCTGAATGCTTATAAGGACGCGGATTTCGCCACCGCGGCCCGGGTGGCGGGCCGGCTTATTACCAGAATGCTGGAGCAGCCCCGGAGCGAACCTCTGTGCCTTAACGTCAACCTGCCCAACCTGCCGGAGAGCGCCATCAAGGGCGTGCGCCTCACCCGCCAGGACACCGGGCGACTGGTGGAGCGCTTCGATTGCCGGGTGGACCCCCGGGAGCGGGTCTATTACTGGCTGGCGGGCATCAACGACCGCCAGGGCCTGGACCCGGACACGGACTACGCGGCCTTGGAAGCCGGGTATATCTCCATCACGCCTTTGCACCACGACCTCACCCACTACCCCAGCCTGGAGGGCCTGCGGGGCCTGGAGAAATAAGCCCGAGAGGCTGAAGATAGAAGCGCCGGACGTCCGCCTTATCAATTTCTCCAGGGCCTTTTCCTCGATCAGAAAGCTGGTACTCCCAGCATTTTCAGTCCGTAAAAACAAATCATTCAAGTCTCTTTTGTTAATTCCGTTATCCTTTAGCCGATGTGCTCATAATTATTCTTCCCAATTCTGGGATTTTCTGCTAACAGGTTAAATATTCCCTTGAATGCCTCAAAAAGTTTAAAAATTAGAAAAAGGAGGTTCCATGGTTTACACGGCGATTTTCAGATTTTTTCTCTCATTCTGTTTGTTCTTGGGACTGGCCGGGCAGACTTTAGCCTGGACCTCCCAAACCCACATCCTTATCGGCCGGGAAGCGGGACTTGATCATCCTTGGTTGGCCGCCATTCCCGATCTCAGCCGTAATGACCTAAAAGAATTTTTAGGCCCCTTCCACTGGCACAACGCCGCGCCCGACACCAAGGTCACCCCCCAATATCTGAAAAAGTTCAAGACTAAAGAGACGTTTCATGCGGAAGAAGGCACCACCCACAATAAGCATAGTGTCAAGGTGCCGGTGGAAACAGGCATTCTCTACTGGAGAATTATTGATCTTTACAAGAACATGAAGAAATTGCCCAAGAAAGCTTTGGAATCAGGGGAAGATATTTGGCAGCTAAATTATTATCTGGGCACCATAGCCCATTTTGTGGGTGACCTGTCCCAGCCGCTTCACAATTTTCCCTATGGATCGGAAAAAGCGGGCGATGGGGAGGTATACGAGGTAATTGGCACATGGGCGGAAAAAGCTCATAAGAATTTTGATGAGGCCCTGGATTGTTTCTCCAACGCTCCACCGGAAAAACGAAAAGTCTTGAAAAGCCTGATTCAGCCCATAACCATCAACTCCCCCGAGGACCTGGAGAGGGAAGTATGTAAAATCGCCAACAGTTCCATCTCCCTGGCACGGACCTGCTATCTTGATAAAAAGAGACCCATGAAACCGGAGGAAGCCATGAAACAAGTAGCTATGTCTATTTCGCTGCTCAAAGCTATTATCGCTGACGCTAAACGGGGTCAGTGAAGCTGCCAGTATATCGCCTCAAAAAAAATAGGGTGCGCTTAGCGCACCCTATTTTTTATTTCTTTGTGCTATTTAGTGATCTTTGTGTGTTTGTGGTGAATCCTTACCACCCATACGTCAGAAAGTCATGGATGGAGTTGGAGGCCAACCTTCCGGCGCCCATGGCCAGGATCACGGTGGCGGAGCCGGTGACGATGTCGCCGCCGGCCCAGACCCGGGGTTTCA
>DYJG01000204.1 GCA_020723225.1 Desulfobacca acetoxidans
TCACCCAGGATGTCGCCGAATAGGTGCTGGGACAACTGATCAAGCCGGTCAGCAATCCTGGGCGCCTGGGTCAGAAAATCGTCCATCTCTGCCAGCTTCGTCCGGTTCGCCTGCAATTGCTCGGCGAGCTTGCGCTCTTGCCAGCGGAGTTCCTGGAAATGCTCCCTGAGGTCCCTGGGGCTGGCCGGTAATGAAAATTCCTGGGCGGCCCTTTCAGGATTCATGTGTTTCCTGCGCCGATTGGCGGTCAATCTCACCCAGGCGGTCTTTGATTCCCTGGATATGCGCCTCATATTCCGCAACCAGCCGCTCGTTCTCTTGCCGGCGTTCTTCCAGGAGGCGCTCAAGTTCCCCCAGGTCACTGGTTCCGTAATTCTTCTGGGCCTGTTCCCGAAGCCTTTCCAGTTCCTGCTCCAAGCTTTTGATATTAGCCTCGGTGGTGATTTTTCGGGTATCCAAGTCCTTGTAATCTTTCTTTAGAATCTCCAGCTTTTCCTGGACAGCCTGGTCCCTTGGGGAAACGGTCCCGGCCGCAGGCTCCTCTTGTTTACTTTTCTTCATGCATGACCTCCTCGTATAGTCCCCAGATATAGGTGTCGACTTGATCATCGGGGATGAGATTAGCCTCCAAAAAAGACTTGAGTCCTACCCCTTCTGTAGTCTTTCGGATCAGGAGGTTCTCCAGCCCCTTGATGAACAAGGATTCCGAGGCCTGCTCAGAATCTTGCTCATTCTCGCCGGTCAATTCGGGAAAAATTTCCTCAAAAGGACGATGAGGCAGTGGCACGGGAGCCAGCTCCGGGTCAGGGGGCCTCCAGATAAAAACCGACGGCGTGAGATTTCGGGTATGCGAGCTTAGGGCCAGGCGCGCGATGCCGCCGGGGTTGAACCAAGTCGTCCCTCCGTACTTTCGGGGCGGTTTCGGCGTATGCAAATGCCCGTTGATCACCATGTCGATCCCGGGAATTTCTTTTAGCGGCACCCTGGCGGCGTCATAGCCCGGAAACCCAAGGTCGTGGTGGGTTAACCAGATAACCGTCTCATGGAAGCCCTTATCCACCTGAGAAGGGATGGGCGTCCAATCCGGGGAGGCCCCCAGGAAGACTTGCCGGCCCGCTATCTGCAACGAACACACCGGGCCTGCCCGGTCTATGAGCCGGATAACCCTGGCGGCCTGAAGGACCGCCAAGGAGACGTCCCGAGTGAGCCTGGCTTCGTGTTTGTCGTGGTTTCCCACCAGCACGAAGGGGTAGCTGGGACGGAAGAGATCGATTAAAGCTACCAGCAGAGAGTTGGGGTTATTGCGGGGCAGATGAAAGAGGTCTCCCAGGATAATGGGAAGGAGGTTATGTTCACGGGCGATTTCCAAGGAAACGGCTAGTTTTTCCAGAATGGCTTTGGTGTAGTCGTCCAGGCGGTAGCCGGGCGGGGAAGCCGCCAAGTGGGGGTCCCCGATGAATAACAAGCCCGCATACGGGTGTGGGTCGGGATGATGGAGCCAGTCTTCAGCCATGGACGGCCTCCAAAAAATGGGAGACGTCCATGGGACTGCCGCACAAAGGGCAGAGCCCGGTTTCAAGAATCAGTTCTTCCACCTCCGCGCGCTTCTGTTTCAGGGCCTCTTCCAGGGAATCCCGCTCTTGCCGCTTTAAAGAAAGCTCTTGCATAACCCCTGCGGTTCGACCGATCAACTCTTCCAGGTCCCGAGTGGGGGCAATTTCCGGTATTGCTGCCAGGCCACCCAACGTCCCGGACAGGCTCTCCTGGTGATGCTTTTTATCGTGGAGGCGGGAAAGGTTATCGATAAGGTTTATAAGATCGTCGATGTCGAAGAAATCAGGGGGGGAGGTGAGAACGGCCAGGGCTTCTTGTCGATGGTGGGCCTGGTTTTTAAGTTCTTCACGAGAGTGCAGGTCTTCCAGGAGCTGTTCCAGGGGAAGCAAATCCTGGATTACAGGCGGCTCCTGAAAATCCTGAAAAACCCTGGAAAGACTCCGGTTGGTTGCCACGGCCAGGTCCAGCCGGCTAATAGACTCGGCCAGGTTTTTCAGGTCGCTTACGTGCGTTAGAGTTGACGGTTCCGTCAGCTCAACCAGGATTCCCTGTTCCTGGCGACGCTGCTTGAGAAGCTTTTCCGTTTCTTCCAGTCGACCTATCAGGTGAGCCAAAAAGGCCGTTTCCTCCAGTGGCGGATGGGAAGACAGCGGGTCCAATGCCTGGGACCTGGCAGCCCCTGCCATTGCTTTGTTGGTGATTTGATGCCAGTGCTGCAGTAAGGCCTCCAGGCCAGAAATTTCCTGAAGTTCCGGAGGGAGTCCGAGGCGTACAAGTATTGCAGCGCTTTGCTGCTGTTTGCTGAGGGTCCGTTCTTTGTCCGTCAGGTTGCCGATGAACTCGGATAATTCCGGGATGGATTTTTGGTTCAAACAGATCAATTCATAGGTTTGTTCGGCCTTGTCCAAGTCCGGTTCGAGACCTTCCAAGGGTTGGTAGCGGTAAAGGGCTTTTTCTAGGGCCTGGCATTCGCTGGTTAGTACTCTGCTGGAAGTCCTGGCATAATCGACCCGGCTTTTCAAAGCATGGCGCATGCGAAGCAAATATTCGGCTTCGGTGGAGGCGGCAAAAAAACTGGCGGCATGAGAGCCAGGGCTGTTGAGCAGAAAAATCGGGTCCCTTTGATTGCCGATGTGGATATCGATGTCGCCGCTTTCGGTCTCCACCTGCCCCAAGCGCAAAAGGGTCTGAATATCCTCCGGAACGGTCAGACCGATCTTGCGATACTCTTCAGGCTCGCCAAATTCTTCCTCGCCGCTGGCTTGCGGTCTAAAGAGGCGGTAATATGCGGTCTTGTCAGTGCGCACCCACTCAATAATTTCCCCGGAGTCGAGCTCGATTCGGACCATCGCTTGCTTGGCGCCGTGCCGGATAGAGTATTTCTGACTGGGGTTCTGGACCAAAGACCGGACCGCCTCTACCAGGGCGCTTTTTCCCACGTTATTGGGCCCGGTGATCACCGTCACCCCAGGAGCTAACTCGATCCGGGTAGCCTGGTGTGACATGAAATTCTCGAGGGCGATGCTTTTAATCATGAGGACTTTGGCTTCATATTGATAGTAGGAATGATAGCACGGAGGGCATCAACAGACAATGTAAAGCCAGCTATTCCCGTACTCAAAAGCCTTCCAGGCAACTTCAAGGAGGCAATCGGTCTGGAAAGGACGCCGTTTTAAGCATTTTTGCAAGGGCCGCGTTGAGCGCCACGCCATCAGGGAGGCGGTGTCAGTGCATCAATTTGATTTTGTTATGCCGGGGATATTCAAGAAATGCTGGTCAAGAGCAAGCAACCTATGATTGATCCCAGGCCAGCACCACCCGGTAATGGAGGGCCAGGGGAAGAGCCGAGGCTGCTATATGCACATGCCACCTTCGGAGATGGTAAGAAACCCTCGCCTCAACTTTGGTCGGGCGTTTAGTCACCTAGGGCATGGACTAATTTCATTTTTCCCGCTTGTGTGAATAGCAACGTACTGTTATCTATCCGCCGCTCGAATCAAAAAAATTCTCATTCGATAAGGGAATCATAGTTGTATATCAAATCTTTCTGATCACCTCTTTGGCTTTGCCATTAAAGAATGTGGTTTCCACTGATTTTTGCCCTACCCCCGCCTCATTCTCTGAAGGGGGAGATTTTTATTTTTAAATTCTCGAACAGAAATCGAATTAATCCCAGGAACGAGGCGGATCAGGTCTCCCCCGCAGGGTTGATTTACGGCTGACTTACTTATCTGCCATGATCAGCATTCAGCCTGCATGTTTTTCGCAAGATCCCTCTTACTACGGCGTAAGGCCGATTTCCTGGTATGGTTCACCTGGTTGTCGCGGGCTGATCTGAATGGTGACTTTTCTATCAAGCCGCTTAAGCAAATCAAGCAGCTTATCCATGGTGAAACGGCTGAAATGACCGTTCATCAAATGAGATACGTCCGGCCGCGCCATGCCGAGCAACTTGGAAATTTCACGCTGTTTAAGGTTTTTCTCCTTAAGGATTTTATAGATGCAATAGCCCACCCGCGAACGCACGAAAAGCTCATCCGCTTTTTCGATCCCCACGTCTAAAAAAACGTTGCCGGAGCCTTCTTCAAACTCGATTTTTAAGTCGTTATGCATCGTTGTTTCGCTTCGCAGTGTTCTGCGTCGCCCCCGGCTCTTGGACCACCCTCACGGTCGTGAAGCCAAGAACTTTTCTTAAAGCCACCCCCTATGACTTCCATCATTTGATCCGTCGAAGTTCAGGTTTGGAATCCGCTTTGACATCCAGATTTCGGCTAATTCTTTTTTGTCTCTTGGCTTTCTTTCACAATCTCTTAAAAACAAGAATCCACAGCAGAATCAAGAGGAAAACACCTGTAATATCGGCCATAAAATGAGAAGCGTTCGGACGTAAAATGATATAAAAGCAAGCCGTCAGAGAGCAAAACTATTCCGGTGGGTTTCCCACCGGAACCAGGGTGTTGCTGGCCAAGGATCGCGCGGTAAACCGCTTCATCCTCCGGTATGTTTCCGATCTTTTTGAAAAAACCGGGGGCAACATCACCCGGGCCGCGAAGTTGAGCGGCCTCAGCCGGGTGGCCCTGCAAAAGATCATGCGGCGCCTGAACCGCCCTCCCAAGTCCCTTTAATCAAAAGTTTCAAAGAATTCATCTAGATCCTTTTTGCATATTTCCAGAATTATCAGGTATAATGAATTCGTATTATACCCCGCCAAAATCATGGTTACAGTTGACGCATAATCCTGGAGCATACCTCATGTCCGATTTCTTCCAGAAACAGATGCGCTCCGGTGAGGTCATCGCCTCCGTCCTCTCCAAGGAAGCAGAGAAATATGCGCCCTTGCCCCTGGAATCCGTCAAGGTGGGGCTGCCGGTACCCTTTGACCTTTATCTGAAGACGAAGGCCAAGGGGGAACCCAAGGCCAAGATTGTCCGCTGCTGCGCCTCGGGAGACACCTTTCAGAACGATTGGCGCCAGAAGCTGGAGACCTTGAATGTCCCCTGGCTTTACTTCTCCCTGGCGGAGGTGGACCAGGTCTTCGAATACCTGCAAGGCCTGCTGGACGTCTTTTTAAAGGATGAAAGCCATAGCGAAGTGGAAAAGGCCCAGAAGGTCTGCGACCTGACCCAGGTCTGGGTCCTGCGCTTCTTCACCACCGAAAAGAGCCGCACCGGCAAGCAGATCACCCTGGCCTTATCCCTGGTGGATGACCTGCTGGACGCCGTCAAACACGAAGACGGCAATTCCTTGCTGCTACTCGAACTGAGGAAGCAAACCCTGGTCGTTTATACCCATTCCGTTAACTGTTGTCTTCTGGGTCTGGCCTTTGCCAAGTATTTGGGGTGGAGCCGGGAAAAGGCCCGGGGCTTCGGCCTGGGGGCCCTGATTCATGATATCGGCTACGCCCGCCTGCCCAGGGAATTATCGGCCCAGGAAAAGGAACCCACCGAAGACGAGATGACCAAAATCCAGCGGCATCCCCTGGAGGGGTTCCGGATGCTGCAAAGTTTTACCCACCTTCCCTGGGAGGCTCTGCAGATGGTGCTCCGGCACCATGAAAAC
>DYJG01000205.1 GCA_020723225.1 Desulfobacca acetoxidans
AAGCCACCCCGGGGATCGGCCCCAGGGCGCCTTCCTTCCTGGAGGCCACGGTCAGCTCCCGGGACTCGAAATCCACGGACAGGTAGGCTTCAGGCTGAAAGAGGCGGAATTTGCGCATGCTTTTAAAGGACATGCGGGACGCGGTAAGGTTGGCGATGCAACCGTCCGCGAACTCCAGGCGGACGTTGGCCAGGTCGATCTTTTCCGTCAGCACGGAGACCCCGGCGGCCCGGATTTCCTGGACCGGGGAAGGCACCAGACTGAGAACGTGGTCCAGGTCGTGGATCATCAGGTCCAGGACCACGTCCACGTCAATGCCCCGCTCTTTATAAAAGGAGAGACGGTGGCTTTCAATGAAAGCCGGCCGGGTGACCTTGGCCCTGAGTTCCTCCATGGCGGAATTATAACGCTCCAGATGGCCCACCATCAGGAGGCGGCCCCTGCTCCGGGCCAGGTCCACCAGGGCGTCGGCTTCCCCGGCGGTGACGGCCAGGGGTTTTTCCACCAGCACCTGGACGCCCCCTTCCAGACAGTCCCGGACCACGGGGAAATGGGAAGTGGTGGGCACGGCCACGCTCGCCGCCTCCACCTGGGACAGCATCTCCCGGTAATCGGTGAAGGCCCGGGTATTGAGATGCCCGGCCACTTCTTTGGCCCTCTCCGGGTTCAGATCGGCCACTCCCACCAGTTCCACGTCCGGCAGGGCCGCGTATTTTTCGGCATGGAAGCGGCCCAGGTAGCCCACGCCGATGACACCGGCTTTGATTTTGGCAGACATATATAAGTTTTCCGTTTTCCGTCTTTGGTTTTTGGTTTAAATAATTCCCCAAGGATTATTATTGAATTTGGATTAAACGGGGAATAGCAGCAATCGAAATGACCATGATTCCCGGCGGGGCAACGGCCGGTTTCGGTATGCACATCATACCGGAAAATCCGCTCTTAAAGCAATGAAAACCGGGGGGGGAAATTCGTTTGACATCCCGGGGCCGATGGGTTAGTAATTTCTTTTAAACTCCTGGGGGGATCAGAGATGGTGGAAAAGGCGAAGAGCATCTGGCTGGACGGCAAATTTATTCCTTGGGATGAAGCCCGGATTCATATCTTAACCCATTCCCTGCATTACGGATTGGGAGTCTTTGAAGGGATCAGGGCTTACCATTGCACGGACGGCCGCACCGCGGTCTTCCGCCTGCCGGAACACATTCGCCGCCTCTTTGATTCCGCGCATGTCATGCAAATGGACATTCCCTTTTCCCCGGCCGCGGTGGAGGAGGCTTGCTGCGAGATCTTGCGGGTCAATCAGCAGAAAGAGGCCTATCTTCGGCCCCTGGCCTTCGTGGGGGAAGGAGTCATGGGGCTGCACCCCCAGAATAACCCCGTGCAGTTGGCCATCATCAGTTGGGTGTGGGGCGCCTACCTGGGGGATGAAGGAATAAAAAAAGGCATCCGGGGGAAAATCTCCTCTTTCGCCCGCCATCACGTGAACGTGATGATGACCAAGGCCAAAACCACTGGAAACTATGTCAATTCCATCATGGCCAAACGGGAGGCCACCCAGTTGGGTTTCGACGAAGCCATTATGCTGGATACCGACGGTTACGTGGCCGAGGCCTCGGGGGAAAACATCTTTGTGGTCCGGGACGGCCTCCTCAAGACCCCGCCGCTGACCGCGGTGCTGCCGGGAATTACCCGGGACTCCATCCTGGAGCTGGCCCAAGACCTGGGAATTCCGGTGAAAGAAGACATCTTTTCCCGGGACGAGCTCTATCTTGCCGACGAGGCCTTTCTCACCGGCACGGCCGCGGAAGTCACGCCTCTCCGGGAAGTGGACGGCCGGGCCATCGGCGCCGGCACCCCCGGCCCCATCACGAGTAAGCTCCAGGCCGCATATTTCGCGGTGGTCAAAGGCGAAAACGCCAGTTATCAGAAGTGGCTGACCTACGTCTGATTTCGATTTAATTACCTGGCGGCAAATGCCGATAGTAGAGGAGAATATCTATGGGTTAAGGCAACGGCTTAAGGACGTCGGCACCAATGGATGTGCATGATACCCGGCAGCAAATATTCGCCAATAAACTGAAAGTCCTGCGGCGTAATTTCAGCACCACCGGCACCACCTCCTTTCTCCCCATCTATCTGCAAACCCTGATGCAGGGGGAAAAACTCTCTTTTAACCTCTATGTTAAAGTCAGCGCCGCTGAGCAACAAGAGGTTACTTTCCTGCCGTTTCTGGAAGGTGAAGAAGTTCTGGACCCCTCCTGGGTGGAACTACTGGAACGGCTGGGGATTGACCGTTTCTACTTTCAGCGCCAGGACCTGGATCGGGTCATTGCCTATTTGAACAACCACTTATTGTTGTTCGACCTCCAACAGCCGAATCTGCCCAGGGAGAAGATCCTGGTTTTAGTGGAGCATTTGAATTTCAGCCTCTACCGGGCTTTCAATTCGCATCATCTCGGCCGCCACATCCAGTTGGCCCAAGGCCAGGTGGAGCGCCTGGTCCAGGTACTGCAGCGCCACGTTACTTCCTTGAAGATGGTGTGGGAACTGCTCTATCGCAACTACAGCCTGTACAACCATTCCGTCAACGTTTGCCTTCTGGGCACCGCGTTGATGTTATTTATGCATAAATCCCGGTTTGAGAGCCTCAATTTAGGGTTGGCCTGCCTTTTTCACGACTTGGGAATGAGCCGGATCCCGGAAGATCTTTTGAACCGGCGGGATGTTTTGAGCGCCGCAGAATTGGAGACCATAAAGAGTCATCCCCAGGTCGGTTTTGAAATGTTAAGGGAATGCGACGCCTTGGCTCCGGAGATCTTGCAACTGGTCCTGGAACACCATGAGACCGCCGACGGTTCGGGTTATCCCCAGGGATTGCCTTTGAGCCGCCAGCATCCCTGGACCCGGATCATTCGCCTGGTGGACGCCTATGACGGCCTCACCGGCCATCGTCCGGGGCGGCAGCCGCTCTCTCCCTTTGCCGCGTTGAAGTCGCTGCAGAGCCAAACGGGGCTTACAGGCCCCACCTTCGATCCCCGGACTCTGAGGAATTTTATCCGTTTCCTGGCGCTTCCCTAGTAACCAGCCCCGATTAGGCCTTAGCGTTTCCCGGCAAAAGTTTCAAGTTCCGAGTGAGAAAAAATTCAGAAATCTGTTCTTTTCTAAAGATAGAAAAAAACGACAATGTCACCTTTTCTCTAAAACAAGCCACTGGGAAGGGAAAGCTGGCCCCGGAGTGTGGGACCCACCAAAATATCTTGATTAATTGCGGGGTTATGGAAGCCGATTTTAAAAAATCCATTTGTTTTTCTACAAAATGTCGCGATATTATTATGGTCGTGTTAAGGAGGCATTCCTGGAGAGATAAGCTCTTCGGCATTAACCTCCAGGAAAAAGATGGAAAATTTTACCAGGTAGCAGCATTATCTCGGTCAAAAGCATCATGGATGAAAACTCGATTCGGGATAAACTCCTAACCTCCGAGATCAAGACTGTGCATCGCTCCTGGAGCGACGCCCAGTCGTCCCCATATACCTCCATTAATCTCTCCGTATTGATACCCAAGGAGCGGATCACCTTTAATCTGTACCTGAAGGTGGCGCAAAAGGGGAGCCAGGACGTTTCTTACCCCCTCTTCCTCAAGGAGGGAGAGGCATGGGAACGCCAGTGGCTGGACCTTTTAACCCAAAAGGGGATAGATCGCCTCTATTTTCTCAACGAAGATTTGGAACTGGTCATCGGCTATCTCAATAATTATATGCAGGTATTGAAATATGAGAGTGCGAAGGTCACCCCGGAGTTGCTGGCCGTTTTCTCCGAACAGCTGCATTACAGCATCCGCAAGGCCTACCAATCTCCTCGCTTTGGACCCGGCGTGCAAAAGGCCCAGGCTTTGGTGGAAGACTTAATCGAAAGTCTGCAGCAAGATCCAGGGGCCATGAAATTAGTATGGAAAGTCCTTTATCATAACTTTAATCTCTACACCCATTCCATCAACCTCTGTCTCATAGGCACGGCCTTTATGCTCTTTTTGAAGAAAGCCCCCAAGGAGAGCCGGGACCTGGGATTGGCCGGCCTCTTCCACGATATCGGCATGACCCGCATCCCCCAGGAAATCATTTTGAAAGACGGGCCGTTGACTCCGGGAGAAAGGGCGGAAGTGAATCATCACCCCGCCATGGGCCATCGTCTTTTAAGCAAAGGCACTTCCCTGGCTTATCTGCCCAACGAGGTGTTGCGCCTTTCCCTGGAGCACCACGAAAACGCCGACGGTTCCGGTTATCCTCTGGGTCTGCCTCTGAACCGGCAGCACCCCTGGACCCGCATAATGCGCCTGCTGGACACTTACGAGGCCCTCACCGTCACCCGGCCCTACCGCGCGGCTTACAAACCTTTCGAGGCCGTCAAGATACTCCAGGAGGCCCGGGGCCCCCGGGGGCCGATTTACGACCCGCAAACCTTAAAACTGTTTATCGCCTTCCTGATCACGGAATAAGCCGTTCAGATTAATAATCCCCTGTTTTTTCCGAGTCTCACTTTAAGCCCCCGGGAAAGTCCATTTTCTATCATTCTGCATGGAAGGAAACCCCATCCTCATATATCGCCCCCGCCTCCAGATTCTTCGGGCGTTCTACTGCCTGAGAATGACAAGCAGGAGGATCTTCCCTGAGGTCACTTTTTTTTAAAGTGGCTGGAAAATGATGCCGATAAAAAAATTGGAGAATTATATTTCGGAGGTGTCGGTGATGAGCGCCCATGTGACCCGACAACATTTATTCTCCCAAGGCATTAAGGGCCTGCAATGCCAACCGGTCCGCACCGGCCATTCTTCCCATATCCCTTTGCGGCTGAAGGGATTGATTCACGGGGAACGGCTGACCTTCCCCCTCTATCTCAAGGCCAGCGACCCCCAATCTGAAAATTTCGCGTATTTTCCTTATCTGGACTCAGGAGAAGTGCTGGATTGCAGGTGGCTGGAACCGCTGGTCAAGCTGGGGATCAAAGGTTTATATTTTCATAAAACGGACCTGGGAAATGTCCTGGCCTACCTGAACAACCATTTGCAGTTGTTGGAGGGGGAAGGCCCGGCCCAAGCCAAAAAGAAGTTCATAGTCCTGGCGGAGCACCTGAGCCTGACCCTGCGCCAGGTCATGGCCGCGCCCCGCCTGGGGGCCCATATCGGCCTGGCCGTTAACCAGGTTGATAGGATTATCGAGGAAATACAGAAAGATAAGCATTACCCGAAGATGGTTTGGGAAATCCTCTTCCGAAATTACAGCCTTTACAACCACGCGGTGAATGTCTGTCTGCTGGCGGTGGCGATGACGCTGTTTTTGCAGAAACCCCAACGGGAGAGCCGCCTCCTGGGGTCCGTGGGTCTGGTGCTGGATCTGGGGATGACCCGCATCTCCAACCACATTCTTTATAAACCCGAAAGCTTAACCCCTGAGGAATGGGAAGAGACCAAAAATCACCCCTTGATCGGCGTGCAAATACTGAAACGCTACCCCATACTGCCGGCGGAAGGGATGCAGTTGGTTCGGGAGCATCATGAAAATGCCGACGGCTCGGGATATCCCGCGGGGCTATGCCTGCACCAGCA
>DYJG01000206.1 GCA_020723225.1 Desulfobacca acetoxidans
TGCTCCGGGATTTTCAAGTCCTGCTGGTGGTGAACATGATCAAGACCGACCGGGATTTCCAGGCGGCCCAGATCATTCAGCATGTGAGCCACCGCTTTCTGGACCTCACCCCCCAGGTTTTGGGCTACCTGCACTACGACCAGGCCATCGAACAGGCGGTCAACCAGATGGTGCCCTTCCCCCTGAACGCGGAAAAGAGCCGGGCCGCCGGGGAATTAAGGGAAATCGCCCAGATCATCACCGAGAAGTTCTCGCCCCCCAGGGCGATGAGAGATGCGTTGAGCCCCAAAGAGGAGGAAGACGCGGCCGCCGGCTCCTGGTCCAGGTTCTGGCGCCGGGCCCCGGCTTGAGGACGGTTTTCGGTTTTCGGTTTTTGGTTTTCGGTTAAAAGATACCCCGAGTCTTCGACTTGGGGTTTTCTTTTTATTAAGCTTGAAACTCGGAACTTGGAACTTGGAACTCTCTTTAAGCAACGCGCCAGAAGCCGCCGCTCCCCGCCTGCCGCCAGGGCGCGGAAGCCGTGGAGCTGAGGTAGGAAGAAGCGTAGCCGTCAGTGGGGGGCGAAGCCAGCAGAGACGCGGCCGGAAGGGAAGTAAGGCCCTTAACAAAATTCTTCACCCGGGAGGCCAGGCCGCCCATGGCCTCGGCCGCCTGGGCGCTGCCTTGCTGCAACTGCTCGGTGAATTTCAGGGTATCCAAACCCACCTGCCCCCGGGAGCCGGCTTCCAGGCCGTATTTGCTGAGAATCCCCGCCTCCCGGTTTACCAGGCCGGACCAGGCGGAAGATAAGGAGGAAATCAGGTAGCGGTTCTCCTTGAGATAAGAGCCGAAACTGCTCATGGCCTCGGTGAGGGATTGCGCCAGGTCCACCGCTCTCAAGGGGCCGGTGGCCACCGCGGCGATGCCCGCGCCCGTGAGGGAGACCTGCAAATGCCCGTCCAGCAGGGACACGTCGTTGCCCCCCTGGATATAAGTAGTCCCGTTCAGCAGAAATTCTGCGTCCTGGGAAGTCTGGATGCGGTTATTGACACCGCTGGCGCTCACCGCGTTGCCGATCAAGTCCGCCAGGGAGAAAGCCTGGTCTTCCCCGGTTTGGCCGTAAAGATCCAGGCGAATGGTGTCATTTTCCCGAACGATGACGGTGGAGACCCCGGCATTGGCGGCGTCGATGGCCTGGGCGATTTTTTCCAAGGCGGTGGAGTTGGTGTCCCCGGAGTTGATGATCACCGTCATGGGGTAGCCCGTGCCGCCTACGTTAAGGCTGAAGGTATTGCTGCCGGTATTGATGACCGAGCCGTCGTTGGGATACAGAGGCACCCCGTAGTTCACCTGGTTGCGGGCAATCTGCTGCACCTGGATAATGAACCTGTTCTCCGGCGTCCGGGAAAGATAATGGGTCTTGTCAAAATAGGCGATGTCCACCACGTCCACGTCCGTACTGTTGGCGGGGCGCTGGGAAAAGTTGGCGCGGCCTTCGCTTCCCAAGAGTTGGTCGGCGGCGGAGAGCATCTGGTAGGCCCGGGCGTACAGGCCGTTTAACGCTTCCAATTGGCCGGCGACGTTGGCGGATGAGGAAAAGTTAACCTTTATATAGCGGTTCAAGGCGTCGGCCGTGCCCCCGGAAGCGGTGGCCGGCCAATAGGTGGAATAAATGGGCGAGATGAGAAAACCCATGCCTCAGCTCACAAATCAGCCGTTGGTCATCGACTTTAGCCTCCTTGGCATACGGGTATTTACCACAAGCTGTCCCTGTTTGTGGCCTGAGGGGATTCTTGATCTTAAATGGCAGAGACCTGCCATCCTCTTTCTTATATAATCGGCCGATGTCGAAAAGGATTTAAAAAATGTTTGGTAACTACTGGAGGCATGAAGGAGGGGTTGCGCATATCCTCTTCGGCAAAAATAAACGCCGGGAAATTGCTTTCGAATATTGACCCAAAGCCTGGGGATACCGATTTTAATGGTTGAACGCTGCCAGGTAGCCAACCCGATTCCCGGGAGTCTTTTCAGAATCGAAAGAGGTAATAAATCATGACACCGCGCCATACGGCCAACACCCCGCTTTACCTGCAACTGCTCCAGCGCCTCAAGACTTGTTTCCCGGGGCCGGTCTCCGAACCGGTGCTGGACGGCTATTTCATCCACACCGTCTCCCGGTTTCTGGACCGGGTGGACGATCTGAAGTCCGCGGCCCCCATCCTGGGCCGGAGCCGACGGGCCGATTATCAGAACGAACTGGGGCTGAAGTTTCCCGAAGAGACGGCCACGGTGGAGCAAGTCACCGGCTTGTTGGCGGAATACTGCCAGGGCATGCCCATCTGGGCCCACCCCAATTCCCAGGTCAATGTCATCCCCCCCACCACCATTCCCAGCATCACCGCGTTCGTGGCCGCGGCCATTTACAACCCCAACATCATCTGGGACGAATATTCGGCCCGCTTTGCGGAAGCTGAAATCCAAACCGTGTCACTGGTCTCGGACCTCGTCGGCTATGACCCGCAACTCGCCGGGGGGGTCTTCACCTTCAGCGGCACGGGCACCAACTTCTACGGCTGCAAACTGGGACTGGAAAAGGTATTGGGCGGCAAGGCCATGGAGGAAGGGGTGCGGGAAGACGTGAAGATCGTCTCTTCCGCCGCGTCCCATTACTCCCGGTTGAACGTCAGCGGCTGGCTGGGGGTGGGCATGAAAAACCTGGTGACCATACCCACCACCAATAATAACGACATGTCCCTCCCCCATTTGGAGGAATACCTGCGCCGGGCCTTGGACGCCGGGGAGAAGGTGGGGGTGATCATCGCCACCATGGGGACCACGGACGCCTTCGGTTTGGACGACCTGGGGGCCATCGTCCGCCTCCGGGATCAATTGGCCCGGGAATACCTTCTGCCGCAGCCGCCCCACATCCATGCGGACGCAGTCATCGGCTGGGCCTGGTCGGTTTTTAAGGACTATGATTTCCAGGCCAACCCTCTGGGGTTTAAGGCCCGCACCCTGAAGGCCCTGCGGCATTCCCTGGGGCGCCTGGGGGACCTGGCCCAGGCGGACTCCCTGGGCATCGATTTCCATAAGACGGGGTACGCCCCTTACCTCTCCAGCCTCTTCATGGTGAAAGACCGTCGGGACCTGGCCTGCCTCTCCCGGGAGCCCGAAGAGATGCCTTATCTCTACCATTTCGGCTCATACCACCCGGGAATTTTCACCCTGGAGTGCTCCCGCCCCGGCTCCGGGGCCCTGGCGGCCTATGCCAATATCCGCCTCTTGGGCAAGCAGGGCTACCGGGTGCTAATCGGCCACGCGGTGGAGATGGCGGAGATGCTCCGGGAACGCCTGGAAGCCTATCCTTTCATCCAGGTGGTGAATGACCGCAACTTCGGCCCGGTTACCCTATTTAGGGCATACCCCCCGGGAGTGGACGCGGAGGCCGCGTGGCGCCGGGAAGTGAAAGACCCCGCCTACCGGAAGGAGTTGGAGGCCCACAATTTTTATAACCGCCGGGTCTTTCAACTGACCCACGATTGGGCCATGCGCGGGGAGGGGGTGCTCCTGTCCTGGACGGACGCCTACCGCCACGCCCGCTACGGCCGGGAAGAGGGCCCCCCCATCGCCGCGCTCAAGTCCTATATCCTCAGTCCCTGGACGGACGCGGCCGCGGTGGACATGGTGGCCCGCCAGGTGGCGGAGGCGAGAAACGCCATGGAGTCGGAGCGGTAGGGGGGATAATACCAAGTTCGCTTTCTTGAGCAGCAAACCTTAAGATGAGCGGCGTTTATCGGCGTGCATCGGCGGTTAATATTTAACCGCCGATAAACGCAGATGGACGCCGTTTGATAATGCTATTCTGCTGCAAGAGAAGGTGAATTTGGTGTTATTTTAAAGTCGGATATCCCTGGACATAAACCCAGTCCGTGTCTTTGGCCGGGATATGGCAGCCCAGGCAATCGCGCTTATAATCCGTGGCCAAGTTTTTCTTCGGATCTTCCGCCTTATATAAGGCCCAACCCCAGCCGTCCCCCCAGATGGGGTTCTTGGGGAAGCGGCCCCGGGAGTCTTTGACCATCACGAACCAGACCAGGACTTCTCCGGCCCAATTGGCAAAACCTGTGGTCATGGCTCCGGATTTGACCTTGCGGATTTCCTTGACGAGTACCGTGCCGTCCGGGAATTTGCCTGTCTTTTTGTAAGCCTCCACGGACCGGGGTTGGGTGTAGACGTCGTGAACGCCGTACCCAGGCGCTTTTTCGTCGGTGACCACGAAGGTCCCCAGATGCACCCAGCGGCGGAAATCTTTGGGTAAGGTGATGGCCCCTTGCGCGTCGACCCAGGGGGAAAATTTCTCTTCAGCCGGCGCGAAATTCGGCAGCAAGGTGGAGACGGCAACCGCCAGAGCCAGTGCCAGGATGTTTTTCATGGTCCCACACCTCCGAAAATTTGCCATATAAGTAAGAGCGGTAGCGTCAGCAGTCAAGAGTTGGACGAGGAGAGATAATTTGATGGGAGGCAGGGAATGCTAGGGAAAAGAATCTTGGCTGGGTTTTTCGGGACAATAATCCTCTTAAAAATGATCACCTTGGCCATTTACCCCCAACTGGGGCTCACGGTTGCCGAAAAACTGCTGGAACACCGCAGTTTGGCTACAATTATCTCCATGGCGATGATCGCCATCACCGGCTACTATATTTTTACCTCTCTAAGCCTGATTGACATCGCGATGGTGATGCTTTTCACCGGGTTTTTGATTTCAACCACTACCGCTCCCTATTTTGCTGAACTGCTCAAGACCAGGTCGGAAACTTTCACTTTCGACTTAGGCCGAGCCTGGTTGCAGTGGCTCATTTGGGGAACCCTGGCCTTGGCAGTGCTTTACAAGGCCATCTATCCGTACCGGGGACGATGGCGCTGACAGAAGCTTCCCTCAGCCGGCGGACGTGATTAAACGGGGCATGCTTTCCGGTTCCGCCGGGGCGCTTCCGGCCTTCTCCCGCCAGGCCAGCAAAAAGAGCATTTCCGGCCCGGGATTGCGCAGGGCATGGGCGACCCCCGGGAGAATGCGCACCAGGGTGCGGTGGCCGCTGAGCCGCCGCTCCCGGACCTCCCCTTCCTTTTCTTCCCAAATCAGAATTCCCTCACCCCCAAAAGTGAACAGATACTCTTGATGTCCGGGGTGGAGATGGTTGCCCCGCACCTCCCCGGGCGCAATGGAAACCAGATGGAAGGTCCGCAACACGTCCGGGGGATCTTGGACCTCGGCCCGCCCCTGCCAGGGGAAGAAGACGAACCCCCGGGGGTCTTCCTTAATTTCTTCGGAGAGTTCGAGAAGCTCTATGACCGCCATGTGTCGCCTCCGTCAGGAAAGAGTCCCGGGTTCCAAGTTCCGGGTTGAGACCTCTGCGAAAGTCCCCCCCACTTGTCATTCTGAGGGAGCGGAGCGACCGAAGAATCTCGCTTTTGGCGGCAAGGCTTTTTCCGGCGGTGCCGATGGCTAAAAGCAGATTGGGAAAAAGGGTCGCCCAAAAACCAGATTCGCAACGAAGCTGCGCTCCGTTCAGACTCATCTTCGACAGTTGGGTGTGGTTTTTAGGTATTTTTTAGGGCATAAGTTG
>DYJG01000207.1 GCA_020723225.1 Desulfobacca acetoxidans
GAGCTAAATGCCGAGGATACGGTCTGGTGGGATTGCCTGAAGCTATTACAGATGGAAGACCTCCTGGTCCCTTTGGAATTGGGGGCCACTTCCCTCACCCTCCGGCAATGCCGGGAAGATTGCCGGCTGGAGACTGCCTCTTCCTGGCTCCAGCGGCTGGTGCAAAAGACCAACGACCTGTTGGTCACCATCGGTATGGGAGAGAGGGTGAGTCTGGTTTACAAGGAAACCGGGGGCGGAGAATAAGTTCCGGGTTCCGGGTTCCGAGTTGCGAGTTGCGGGGTAGTTCAAAATTCAAGATTAAATTTCTGCGTTAATATTGCCAGGTGTTCCTCTAACTTGGAACTTGGAACTCTAATGACATGGTCCCTAATTACCAAGTCATTGTGATCGGCGCCGGAATTTTGGGGCTGGCCAGCGCCTATCATATTCTTAATCAGGCGCGGGGCCTCAGTCTGCTGGTTATCGACCGTTTCGGCGGCCCCGGCCTGGGGAACACCGCCAGGAGCGCCGCGGCCTACCGGGATATGTTCTCCTCCCCCCTAAACCGGGACCTCAGCCGGGGGAGTATCGCCTTTTACGAGCAGATTCAAGAAACCGGCACTCACCTGGGCCTCCAGAGGATCGGCTACCTCTGGCTGTTAACCGCACAGCAGGCGCAAGCGTCCCGGGAAGTCCTGGATTCCCTGGCATCCGCGGAAATCGAGTTTGACATTCTGGAAGTTGAGCGGCTGCGGCAACTTCTCCCCGATCTCCGGGCCGGCGATATCTCCCTGGGCCTCCTGGGCCGCAATTGCGGCATCCTCAATCCCAATCTGCTCTGCCGGTTTTATGAGCAGCGGGTCCGGGAGTTGGGGGGAAAATTTTTGTATGGGGCGGCGGTCAGCGGCTTCACCCTGGATCATGATGGCCGCATCACCGGCGTGGAGGCCGGCGGCCAAGTTTTCTCCGCAGACACCGTGGTGGTGGCCGCAGGCGCGTGGATGAACGCGACCCTGGCCCTGGCGGGTCTGGAGGCGCTGGTTCTTCCCAGAAAGAGGCAGTTATTCGCAGTGGCCGCCAAATCTGGAACCTTGCATGGCCTCATCCACTCCCCGGGTTTCAATACGTATGGCCTGCTTCCTTTCACCATTCTTCCCGGGGGCGCTTATTTACGGCCCGCCACCGGCTTTTTTATTCTCGGGTATGCCAATGAGGATCAGCCGCCGGGGTTGGAGGACCATCCGCTGGCGGAGGCGGACTTCTTCGAGAAACGCCTCAGACCCCAGGTAGAGCGCTATTTCCCGGCCTTTGAGGGAGCAACCCCGCAATACTCCTGGGCCGGGCACTATGCCGACCACCCCCCCGACAGCCTGCCCTTGGTGGACCGGGTCGCCGGGGCCATCGTGGTGGGCGGCGACAGCGGCAGCGGCATCATGAAAGCCGATTCCCTGGGAAGGATCGCGGCCGGCTTATACCACGGCCGGGAGCAGGTGGAGTTGGGCCACGGGCGGCCGTTCCGGGTTAAAGACCTGGCCCTGAGCGGCAGGAGCCTGGCTCCGGAGAGGCTGATTATTTGAGTGATCAGTCATCAGTAATCAGTGATCAGTGTGTTAGAACTGATTACTGATTACTGATTACTGATCACTGATCACTGAATTTACGGAGGAAACCGGCCATGTTCCCCCCCTTTGTTAATGAGCCTCTCAGCGATTTCTCCGTTCCGGCAAATAATGCGGATTACCGGCAGGCGTTGGATAAGGTGCGGGGGCGTCTTGGGGGTCATTTTCCCCTGATTATCGCCGGGCAGGAAGCGGACCCCGGCCAGAAAATAGTCAGCATAAATCCTTGTAAGCCCACAGAAATAGTGGGGACCGTGGCCGCAGCCGGGCCGGCCCAAGTGGACCGGGCCCTGGACGCGGCCTGGCGGGCCTTCCCGGATTGGGCCGCGTATCCGGCCGAGGCCCGGGCTACAGCCCTGGTCAAGCTGGCCGCGGAGATGCGGCGCCGCAAGCTGGAGCTGGCCGCCTGGGAGACCCTGGAGGCCTCCAAAAACTGGTTGGAGGCCGTAGCCGACGTCGCCGAAGCCATTGATTTCTGTGAATATTACGCACGGCAGGCCCTGGACTTCGCTAGGCCCTTGCCGGTGCATCAACTACCCGGGGAAATCAACCAATCCTGGCTCCAGCCCCTGGGAGCCGGCGCGGTGATCCCCCCTTGGAACTTTCCCCTGGCCATCCTGGTGGGCATGGCCGTCGGCCCCGCGGCCGCGGGCAATACGGTGGTCATCAAACCCTCCTCTTACACTCCCGTTATCGGCGCCATCTTTATGGAACTGGCGGCGGCCGCGGACCTGCCTCCCGGGGTCATCAACCTGATCCCCGGCAAAGGCGACGATGTGGGGGATTACCTGGTGGATCACGCCAAAACCCGCTTCATCAACTTCACCGGCTCACGTTTAGTGGGATTGCGCCTCACGGCCCGGGCGGCCCAGGTCCATCCCGGGCAGCAATGGCTGAAGCGGGCGTTCACGGAATTGGGCGGCAAGGACGCGGTGGTGATCGATGAGACCGCGGACCTGGACGCGGCCATCCCCGCAGTGGTGGCCAGCGCTTTCGGGTTTCAGGGTCAGAAATGCTCTGCCGCGTCCCGCCTCATTGTGGTTAAGGAAGTTTATGACACGGTGGTGGAGCGTTTGGTGGCTGCGGTCCGAGGGATTAAAGTGGGGCCCGCGGAGGACAATTTTCCCGTGGCAGCGGTGATCTCCGAGACGCAGCATAAAATGATCCTGGGGGAAATTGAGAGCGGAAAAGGAGAAGCGCGGCTCGTGGCCGGGGGTCAAGCCCTGGATCTGGACAGCGGCTATTTTATTGAACCCACGATATTTACCGACGCGGCCCCGAACTCCCGGCTGTCCCAGCACGAAATCTTCGGGCCGGTGCTGGCAGTAATTAAGGCCGGGGATTTTGAAGACGCGGTGCGGATTTTTAACGGCACCGAATACGGCCTGACGGGCGGCCTCTTCAGCCGCAGCCGGGAACGCCTGGAGAGGGCCAGGCGGGAATTCAACGTGGGCAACCTCTATCTGAACCGGAAGATCACCGGCGCGCTGGTGGGGGTGCAGCCCTTCGGGGGCTTCAAGATGTCCGGCTCCAATGCCAAGGCCGGGGGGCCGGATTACCTGCGGCTCTTTCTGGAGATGAAGACGGTGGCGGAGAAGCTGTGAGACCGTTTCGCGTTTTTCGTTTTTCGTTTTGCGTAAAAGACAAGGTATCTGGCGATGGTTTAAAAGCCTCGTTTAATACGAGTTATTTAACGAAAAACGCAAAACCTAAAACGCAAAACGATCTTCTCAGGTCCAGGGACTTCGGTTCTTTTTCTCTTCCGCGAGATAGCGGCCGATGACCTGGGTGAGGAAGTCCTGGGTTTCTTTGATTTCCGGCACCTTAAAGCCGCTGTCCACCACCCGCTGGGGGCCGGCGTTGTACGCGGCCAGGGCCAGGGGGAGAGACCCCCCGAATTCGTCGATGAGCAGGCGCAGATAGCGGCAGCCGCCGTGAATGTTGTCCCGGGGGTTGAAAGGCTCCTCAACCCCCAAAAACTGGGCGGTGCCAGGCATAAGCTGCATCAGGCCCATGGCCCCCTTGGGGGACACCGCCAGGTGGACGAAATTCGACTCCACCTTGATCACCGCCCGGATCAGGCTGGGCGGCAACTGGTAGACTTGCGCGGCTTCCCGGATGATGGGCTCCAGGTGGGCGCCGGCCAGGGCCCAGGACGATCCGCTCCCTATCCCGGCACGGTCCGGAGCATTGGTGATGACCAGACGGCCCTGGGAATCCCGATTGGCAGAGATGCCACGGTAGCGGGGGGGCGCGGGTTCCACGGGCAGGGCCGCGAGCGCGGCCCAGGCCAGCTCGGAGAGGTCCGCGACTTGCGGCAGCCTGGGGACCTCGGCTTGGGGCAACCTGGGAACCTCGATTTGCAGGAGATTGGTAACCTCGGGGACCTTGGCCGCGCTACTTACCGCAGCCAGCAGCACTTCCCGGGTGTCGGCCGCGGGCCGCAGGAACACCGGGGCTTGCATAACCCAGCGGTCATCCGCGGCCTTGATGTGCCAAAATCCCAAGCGGTCCCGCAGGCGCTGGAGGCCGCCGGCCCCGCCCACCTCTGCGTCCAGGGAGGAGGCGGATCTCAAAAAAACCGGGGGCACGTCGGCATGCTCAGCCACGGCCGGAGCCACCGGCTCCATTATCCCCGGCGACCCGGGCGGGTCCGGTCCTGCGGACGCCGGAAGCGCAGCCGGGGCCTCCTCTCCCGCAGCGGGGAGGGATTCCCCGGAACTGGGCCCATCATTGTCAATGCGAATGACCCCCTGCTTATCCCGGTAGCGGCGGATGGAGCCGTAACCGACGGCGGCAACAGCCCTCGAAGAGGCCGCCTTAGCCGGCGCCGGCGCCGCCGCCATTTGCTCCGGGTTCCAGGAGACCGGCTGCAGGTCGGCCGCCAGAGGTGGGGGTTCCTGCGGGTCAAGGGACTTTTTCGCCAAGTTCTTTCCTGAAGCCTCGCCGTTTTCCGCCTGCCGCAACCTGGGCGCGGCCTCGGCAGGGCCGGGCGGGATGTTGGTTATGACTAAAACCCCTTCCCGGTTGCGATAGCGGCGGATGCCGCCTTCCGTAACTTTTTCCGGCTTGGGCGCACTCGGGGCCTGCAATTCAGGATGAGCAACAGTCCGGAGGGCTCGGGAGGCCTCCGCATCAAAGGCCGCGTTTTGCACCGGCAGTTGCCCGGAAGCAGCCACAGTCTCCGGATTCCCCGGTACCGGAGAGACTCCGGCTGCCGGCCTGGCCATAGGTGCGATATAGAGGAGGGAATCCGGCGACGCGGTGGAGGAGCCTTCCTGCTCCCCGGGAACTGTCCGGGCTGCCGCGGTTTCCGGGGCAGGCGCGGCAGGACCGGCGGCAGTTGATTCGCCTCCCGCGGGCTGCGGCGCCGGGGGCGCGGGAGCGCTCGCGGCCGCCGGCGTTACCACGGGTTCCCGGTGCTCCGGCCGCGCTTGGACTTCGGCCATCCGGGGTTCAAGAGAAACGGCCGGAGAAGAAGTTTGGGGCGTTAAGGCAGCGCTCGACTTCTCCGCCGGCAGAGGCTGGGCCGCGGCTGCCGGAGGAGGCGCGGTGGGCGTCGCAGTCTGGACCCGTCTCGGCCCGGCTTCCCCCACATTGCTGATGCGGATTACTCCCTGGCTGTCCGTATAGCGTTTAATGCCCGCGGCCGCGGGCGCGGCCAGGAGGCAGGAAGCCAGAAGGGTGAGGAGAAGTTTCAGGGGCCAGGACATAACTGCCTTAAATAATTGATATAGTTGATAAGGCACTATAATCCCGTTTATAACCACTGTAATGTTAAGTAATGCTTTAATAAAAGTCAAGTGCAACTGTTAAACCTCTATTAATACTGGGGTTCAGTCAACCATGGGCCTGTGGCGCGCACCCGGAAAACGTGAAAAGCGTGCCCCCCTCACCCCGACCCTCTCCCCCCGCCAATTAGCCGTAGGGGGGAAGGGAACCATTTGGGCGGGGGGAGAGGGAGAAAAAAGTGGTGTCCAACCAAAGCTTGGACGGGAAA
>DYJG01000208.1:0-437 GCA_020723225.1 Desulfobacca acetoxidans
TGTCCCGAGGGCCGGGAGATGTTCGGGGACCTGACGGTGAGAGAAAACCTGGAGCTGGGCGCGCTGGCCTTGAGCATCGGCCGGGGGGAGATGCAGCGCCGCCTGGAGGAGGTCTTTGCCCGTTTCCCGAAACTCAAAGAACGCATCAATCAGCGCACCGGGACGCTTTCCGGCGGCGAGCAGCAGATGGCGGCCATGGGCCGGGCCTTGATGGCCCAGCCCCGGCTGCTGCTGTTGGATGAGCCGTCTTTGGGGCTGGCCCCCTTGATCACCGACGAAATCTTTGAGATTATCAAACAGCTCACCCGGGCGGGCGTCACCATCCTGTTGGTGGAGCAGAACGCGGCCCGGGCCCTGACCGCGTCCAAATCCGCGTATCTTTTGGCCAACGGCAGGATCGTGGGCCAGGCCGGAGCGACATGCTGCAGCTCGACCCG
>DYJG01000208.1:447-5578 GCA_020723225.1 Desulfobacca acetoxidans
GGAACTGCGCCGGGCTTTTTTGGGCGCGGGCTCCGGCGACAACCCGGCCGCGTCCCGCCTGGGCGCGGCCGGACTTACCAATATCAGACTGGAAAAACCCGATATGCGAAAACAGACCTTTATGCCGCCTTTCAAAACCGTGGACGAGCTTCACGCCCACCAGCTTCAGGGCCTGAAATGGAGCGTGCGCCACGCGTTCGAAGGTTCGAGTTTTTACCGCTCCCGCCTGGAGGCCGCGGGCGTTACCCTTGATGACATCCGCTCCCTGGACGACCTGCGGAAGCTGCCCCTGACCACCGGGGAAGACCTCCGGGACGGCTACCCCTTCCCCTTCCGGGCCGTGCCCTATGAGCAGATCGTGCGCATCCACGCCAGCTCCGGCACCACCGGCAAACGCAAGATTTTGTGCTATACCCAGAAAGACCTGGACGATTGGGGACACTTTTTCGCCCGGGCCTATGAAATGGCCGGAGTCACACCTTTGGACCGGGTACAGATCGCGGTGGGCTACGGGGTCTGGACCGCGGGCGCGGGCTTCCAGGCCGGGGTGGAAAAGCTCGGAGCCATGGCCGTGCCCGTGGGCCCGGGAAACGTGGACATGCACTGCGAATTCCTGGTGGACCTCCAGAGCACGGTGCTCTGCTGCACCGCGTCCATGGGCCTGCTGATGGCCGAAGAAGTGCACAAGCGGGGCATCGCCGACAAGATCAATCTGAAAAAGGTCATCTACGGCTCGGAGCGCTCCAGCGTGTCCATGCGCAAAAAGATCTCGGAGCTTTTCGGGGGCGTGGAGCTGTTCGATATCCCCGGCATGACCGAACTCTACGGGCCGGGGACCGGGATCGAGTGCCCGGACCATGACTGTATCCATTACTGGGGGGATTATTATATTCTGGAGATTCTGGACCCGGAGACGCTGGAACCCCTGCCCGACGGCGAATGGGGGGAGATGGTGGTGACCACGCTGACCAAGGAGGCGGCGCCGCTCATCCGCTACCGCACCCGGGACATCACCCGCATCATCCCCGGGCCCTGCACCTGCGGCAGCATCCTGCCTAAGCACTCCCGCATCCGGGGCCGCACCGACGACATGTTTAAATTCCGGGCGGTGAATATCTACCCATCCAGCATCGACAAGATTCTCTCGGAGATTCCGGGCCTGGGTTCCGAATACCAGATTCACCTGACCCGGGACGCGGCGGGCCGGGACCACATGCTGCTGAAAGTGGAGCGGGGCGAAGGGGTGGAGCCGGGCCGGGCGGATGAACTGGGCCGGGAGATCGTTTACGTGGCCAAGCACAAGCTCCTGGTCACCCCGCAAGTGGAGGTGGTGGAGTACGGCGCGCTGCCCCGGACCGACCGGAAGAGCAAGCGGGTTTTTGATACGAGGATTACGGATTCCGTGGTGTGAATCTCACGCAAAGACGCGAAGGCGCAAAGAAAACTAATTTTTTTCTCCATTTCCTTTTTGCCCTTGGCGTCTTGGTGGTTATGTTTTATAGAGATTAAATTCTTATCAAATCTTGGGGCTTAGGACGAAATGGCCGGCCTGAAAGCCGCAACTGACAGTGATGACCCGGTTCTGCACGAGATTCTTCGTCGCCTGGTGGCAGCTTTTCAACCGGAGAGGGTCTATCTTTTCGGGTCCAAAGCCAGGAGTGACACGGGTGCGGACAGTGATTACGATCTGATGATCGTGGTTGCGGACGAAGCGCCTCCGGAGAAAAGGCGGAGCCGCCTAGCCTATCAGGCGTTGCGGGGGACCCGGGCTGCGGCTGATGTTTTGGTATGGACCCGTGGAGCCTTTGACAGCCGTCTCCACCTTCCGGCCTCGCTACCCGCGACTATCGCCAGAGAAGGGAAACTTCTTTATGCCGCTTGACCCGGTTTTGGTTGCAGAAACCAAGGCATGGCTGCAGAAAGCTGCTACCGATCTCCGGGCTGCGCAACATGATCTGGCCGCACTTCCTCCGCTTCTGGACGATGCAGCATTCCACTGTCAGCAGGCTGTGGAAAAATGCATAAAAGCCTTCCTCATGTGGCACGGCGTGCCTTTTCGCAAGACCCACAGCCTGGAGGAGCTTGGCGAGCAATGTCTGGATATTGATCCCACTTTACTGGAACTGGTCGACCGGGCTGTTCCCCTTACTGAGTTCGCTTGGAAGTTTCGCTATCCCGGCGAGCCGGAGGAACCTTCTATTCAAGAGGTACAAGAGGCAATCCAAATCGCCAATGAGATTCAAAAGGCTATTCTTTTCCGATTACCCCAGGAGGTTCTGGCCGAAAAATAGAATGACTCCAGATCACTTCCGCTCTATAGGTACAGCACCCTGCCCCGGACAGACCGAAAAAGCAAGAGGGTTTTTGATACGCGCATCACGGATTCCGTGATATAGATAAAAAAACTGGAGGCGGACGCCTCTTTGAAGGAGTGGACCATGAAGAAGCTTGCTTGCCTCTGCGCCTTGTTGCTGATGCTGGCCCTGGCCGGCTGCGCCGGCCAGATTGAGGGCGGGGGGACGTACTCTCCCCGGCCGGCTCCTTCCGGCAATTTTAACTGGGGATCGGACGCGGTCTGCTCCCCGGGATGCCCGCCGGGGATGAGCGGGTCCTGGTGACAGGTCGGGAAATTTTGGGATTAAACAGTACCGGTCCAAACATTTCGCAGGTCACACAACCATGAACCGGGACATATCTCTTCAGGTGAGTGAAATAACTCTTGAGGTAATCGAATACATTTGCCAGCGAATTATAGCGGCTATTAATCCATGTCAAATAGTTTTATTCGGATCACAAGCCCGAGGCGAGGTTGTGAGAGGGAGCGATCTGGATTTGCCGGTGGTGCACGATAGCCCGGAAACAGACCGGCAAGTTCGCCGGCAATTGGAAAAGTTGTTCCTGCATCGACGTTTTGGCTTGGATTTGATAGTCCGCACACCTGCTGAAGTGGCCAGAAATATGGCTGACGGCAATCCCTTTTACACCGAGCACATCTTCGGCCGCGGCGTTATCCTTTACCAGAGAGAAGATGTCCAACCCACCGGTTGAAACCCCGGCAGAATGGCTGCGGTTTGCCGATGAAAACCTGGGAGTGGCCCAGCGGGAGATGGGCCATGAGTCTCCACCCTTTCGCACCGTTTGTTTCCTTTGCCAGAGCGCCGCAGAAAAATACTTAAAAGGCTACTTAATCGCACAGGGATGGACCCTGGAGAAGACCCACGAATCTCTATCAATAATTAGACATCATCAAAAATTTCAAGACCGAGAGTTTCTGGGGGTCTTAATCAGGATATGAACAAAACCAAACATGACCAGTCCATTGTCCATCAGTTCACCCGGCAGGCCGTCCCCTTCTCCCGGCAGCCGGCCCATTCCCAGGAATCCTTTCTGAATTTGATGCTGGAAATGTCCGGGGCAGGCCCCGAGGACACCGTCCTGGACGTGGCCTGTGGCCCGGGTTTGGTGGCCTGCGCCTTTGCCGCCCGGGCCAAGCACGTGACGGGAATCGACCTCACCCCGGCCATGATCGAGCGGGCCCGGCAGATTCAACGGGAAAAACAGCTCACCAATCTGACTTGGCAGATCGGCAACGTCCTGCCCCTGCCCTTTTCGGATGAAGCATTCTCCCTGGTAATCACGCGCTATACCTTCCATCATTTTCTTGACCCCCGGGCGGTCTGGGCGGAGATGGTCCGGGTTTGCACCCGGGGAGGAAGGGTCCTGGTGGCCGATTTGACCATGCCCCCTGAAAAGCGCGATTTCTTCGACGTGGCGGAGAAACTTCGGGACCCCTCCCATACCCGGACGCTGACACCGGCTGAGTTCCAGCAGATGGCCGTAGAACTTGGACTCCAAGAAGTGAGAACCGAGTTTATCAAATCGGAGCGGAACCTGGAAACCCATCTCCGGGCCTCATTCCCTGATCCCGGGGACGAAGAAAAAATCAGGAAAATTTTCCGGGAAGATCTCGGCAAAGATGCCTTGGGGCTGGGCGCGCACTTAAAGCGCGGCGAAATTTATTTCCACTATCCCCTTATCATCTTGGCGGGACGTAAGGGCCGGTGAAGCCGGCACCGTGACCAAAAGATGCCGCGGCAGTTGCTTGTGTCTTTTAAGGCGTATTTTCTTGTTTATCTTTGTGTCCTGCGCGTCTCTGTGGTAAATGTGATTACTGCCCTTTATCACCCAGAGGAGGATGGATTGATGCGAGGCAAACTGGCAATAATTTTGGCTGTGGCAGTGGCAATGGGAATGGTGGCTGTAGGGGCCCAGGCCGCGGACCCCAAAGATCCCATCAAGCTGGGCGCGTTCTTTGCCCTCTCCGGGCCGGCGGCCCCCATCGGCACCCCCACCAAGCTGGTGGCGGAAATGGTGGTGGACAAGATCAACAAGGAAGGCGGCATCAACGGCCGCAAGATTGAACTGGTGATGGGCGATACCGAATCCGACCCGGCCAAGGCGGCTACCATTGCCAAAAAATTCATCCACACCGATAAGGTAGCGGCCATCATCGGCCCCACCACTACGGGTTCGGGTATGCAGGTGAAGAAGATCGTGGAGGAGGCGGGCATTCCCACCTTTATGACCGTGGGGGGCGATCCCGTCATCATGGGGGGCGAAAAGCTGGGCTCCTTCAATTACGTGTTCAAATCCCCTCAGCGCTCCTCCACCGCGGTGAAAAAGCTTTACGGCTACTTGAAGGACAAGAAACTCACCAAAGTGGCCCTGCTCACCGCAAGCGACCCCTTCGGCAAGGACGGCGTGGGCTGGCTGGAGAAGCTGGCCCCGGAATTCGGCTTGACCCTGGTGGCCAAGGAGTCCTTCGGCCCCAAAGACATTGACATGACCCCGCAGCTCACCAAGATCAAGAACGCCGATCCCCAGGCCATCGTGGTCTGGACCATCGGGCCGGCAGGGGCCATCATCGCCAAGAACAAGGCGCAGTTGGGCATCAAGATCCCCCTGTTCCAGTGCCACGGCCAGCCGGGGCCGGAGTACATCCAGTTGGCCGGCAAGGCCTCGGAAGGGGACGCCATGCCCGCCACCAAGCTGATGGCCGCAGCCGAACTGCCGGATGCGGACCCCCAGAAGAAGGTGATCCAGGAATTTATCAAGCTTTACAAGGAGAAGG
>DYJG01000209.1 GCA_020723225.1 Desulfobacca acetoxidans
TCTTGTGGTCAAAGAAATCCACCGAACAATCCTTATAGCCTTTAAAGACCAGGGCCGGGATGTTGTTGACCAGAAGCCGGTATTTCTCTTCGCCTTCCCGCAGGGCCTTAAGCGCGGCCTGGCTTTCGGTGACGTCCTTGAGGGAAAGCGCCAGGAATTCCACTTCCCCTTCCTTGTTGAGAATAGGCATCAAAGTCCAGTCCCAGTAGGTCTCTCCCCACTCGGGATGATCGGGAAAGGTCAAGGGCCGGGCGAAGGTTTGGTGCGGCGTCCTGGTCTTGACCGCTTTCTCGAAAATGGGCTTCGCGGCGATGGGGAAAATATCGAAAAAATTATGTCCCGGAAATTCCTCCGCCTCCCTCCGGCAGGTCCGGGCATAGGCCCGGTTCACCCGGATGCAATGGAAATCCTTATCCATGATGACCAGGGGAGTTATGGTGTGCTGAAAAAAGGCCTCCAGCAGCCAGGACTGTTCCAGGAGTTTATCCTGGGCTTTTTTAAAGGACCGGAACAGAGGAGCAATCCAGGCGATGCCAGCCAACATGAAGACGGAGATGAACAGGGTCACCCATTCCTCAGCGCCGAAGATATCCAGAGGAATAATCTTTATGGAATCCGGTCCCGCCAAACTAAGAAACCGGCGCAGGGACATGAGGATCAAGGCCCCGGAAATCATCACCCAGGCCTTGCGCCCGCCGGTGACCGGGATGAGCCGCAGAGCCAAATACGCGGCCACGACCTGGACCACAATGGAGATCTTTAGGACGTCGGAAGCATTCATAATTACCCTTTAATGATCCGTATACGCGGCTCCCCGGGAAAAGTAAGGGGGGCCGGACTTGAGAAACCTGGCCAGAGACAGAAAAATCCGGGCCGCAGAGCCGGATGATGGCAACGGAGATTGTGAAAAATCGTATAAATGCAGCGGCTAAAGACTGAAAGAGCAGGAAGTTGTTTAGGAAAAGTTATTAAAAGCCGGAATAACAAAGTCTTTCTGTCTAAAATTGGTAACCCGCAAGAGACTGAAATTACATGTTAATTTTCCAATGGCAAATTACCATCGGCAGCCGTTTAATTTCTTCAAGAAAAATTATGATAAAGAATTGCAGAAAATCATTATTGGTATTAATACAAAAATTGGACCACAGCCCGACAAAACCGATAATCAAGAATGATTCCGGAGCGTTACCTTAAGGCGAGGTTGGGTTGGAGAGGAAAATTAAATAAAATTTACGGAATATTTGTCCAAGGATTTGGACAACTAAGGCTTGTTTGCTGATAACTACTGAATTATTTTAGGAGTCTAATTTACTGAACTTTCCAATTTTTTGGATAAATTTATTTATCTTCAATTATTTGATATTTTTTTAAGTTTCCATAAAGGCTGGAGCGGGACATGCCCGAGAGCCGGGAGGCTTTCTTCAGGTCCTTGCCGGTAAGGGCCAGCAGGTTCTTAAGATACTGCGCCTTCATCTCCTCCAGGTAATCATGCATTTTGGGGACCGTCTCCCCGAAGGCGGTCGGCAGGGCATAGGTAGGAACGGCAGCCCCCTGCTTGAAGGCGCTCCGGGCCGCCTGGATGCGGATATGGGACGGGAGATGTTGGGGGATCAACATCGGTTCGGCGTTGGCCACAGCCAGGACTCCTTCCAGGGTATTCACCAGTTCCCGGACGTTTCCCGGCCAATCGTAAGCCAACAGGGTATCGAGGAACTCCCGGGACAACCCCTTGGACCCTGCCCCCAGGGGTCCCCAGATTTTCGCCAGGAAATGCATTACCAGCTCTTTAATATCGCCTTTTCTTTCCCGTAACGGGGGAAGTTCAATAGTCAAAGACTGGAGGCGGAAAAGCAGGTCCTGGCGGAATTGCCCCTGCTGCACCATCTGCTCCAAATTCCGGTGGGTCGCGGCCACCAGGCGGAAGTCGCTGGCTATTTCCCGGGTGCTGCCCAGGGGCCGGAAGCGGCGCTCATGCAAGACCCTGAGGAAGGATTTTTGTACCGACCGCGGCAATTCCCCCACCTCATCCAGAAACAGAGTGCCCCGGTCGGCCTGCTTAATTAAACCTTGCCGGGACTCGGCCGCGCCGGTAAAGGCCCCTTTTTCATAGCCGAAAAGAGTGCTTTCCACCAAGGTTTCAGGCAGAACCGTGCAATCCACCACCACAAAATTATGTGGGGCCCGGCTGCTGTTCTGATGGATGGCCCGGGCAAACAGCTCCTTGCCGGTGCCGGTCTCCCCGGTAATCAGCACGTTCGCCTCGCTTTGGGCCGCCTGGGCCAGGAGATCGTAACAGGCCTGCATCCGGGGGCTGCTTCCCAAGATGCCGTCAAGATTTAAGGCCATAACCGACTTTTTGGCCTGTTTTTCCTCCCGGTATTGGATGGCGCGCATGAGCGTCAACATCATCTCTTTCTTTGAAAAAGGCTTCTGAATGTAATCCCAGGCCTTGTTTTTGATGGCGATTTCCGCGCCGTTGACATCCCCGAAGCCGGTAATGATAATGATCTCCGGACAATTCGAGGTTTCCCGCAGATGGGGCAGCGCCTCTAAGCCGTTGCCGTCCGGCATGCGCACATCCAGAAAGACGACATCATAGCCTTGCCCCCGGGCTTTTTTGAGCCCATCTTTGATGGTCAAGGCGAACTCCGCGTTATGCCCCAGGTTTCTGATCGCATCGGCCAGGGTTTCGCAGATCAATTGGTCGTCATCGATTATGAGAATATTTCCCATGGTCTTCAGCCCAAATCCTGCTTCGGCTGCAACGCCCGCCTGATGGTTTCGGCCATCACCCTGGTGGCGATGGGTTTAATGAGAAATTCCCGAATACCCAGGGCCCTGGCCTTCTCCCGGGAAACCGCCTCGCTGAAGCCGGTGCAGAGGATGACGGAAATTTCCGGCCGCAGGTCCAGAATTTCCCGGGCCAGGTCTTCTCCGGTCAACTTCGGCATGGCCTGATCGGTGATCACCAGATCAAAGTCTTCGGGCCGGGTCCGGAAGACCTTCAAGGCTTCGATACTGTCGGTTTGAGCCGTCACCTGATAGCCCAATTGCTCTATCAGTTGCTGCAAAGTGGCTACTATTTCAGGATCGTTGTCCACCAGGAGGATCCGTTCCCGGCCCTTGGGCAGCGGCATCAGGCTGCCGTCTTCGGGGATTGCCTCCGCTTCCGCCCGGGGGAGAAAGATATGGAAGACACTTCCCTTCCCGGGTTCGCTATCCACGCCGATGGCTCCTCCGTGCTTTTTAACAATTCCATGGACTACGGCCAATCCCAAACCGGTGCCTTCCTCAGGTTTTTTGGTGGTAAAGTACGGGTCAAAAATCCTTTCCATGATGGCCGGGTCCATACCGGGGCCGTTATCCTTGACCATCAGATGCAGCCAGCGCCCGGGTTCCAGATTTTGGGGGATGGTAAACCTGGCCGTCTCGGCGTCTACTTCTTTCAAATTGATATCGATCACCCCTCCCCTCTCGCCTAAGGCATGCGCGGCGTTGGTGCACAAGTTGATCAATACCTGCTGAATCTGGGTGGGGTCGGCCAGCACGGTGTCGCCTTCGCTCTCCAAATGCTGGCGGATCTCAATGGTGGCCGGCAAGGTGGATCTGAGCAATCTCAGGGAGTCTTCAATGATGGCCGCCAGGGACACGGGGGACAATCCCCGTTCCTCATGGCGGCTGAAGGCCAGAATTTGCTTGACCAGGTCGATGGCCCGGCTGCAGGCCTTGATCACCCGGGCCATTTTCTGGCGCAGCGGACTGTCCAGGGGCAGGTCTTCCTGCACCATTTCCGCGTTGATCAGGATGGGCAAAAGGATATTGTTGAAATCGTGGGCAATACCGCCGGCCAGGGTGCCGATGGCCTCCATCTTCTGGGCATGGAGAAGCTGGCTGCGCAAGGCCTTGGCCTCGCTGATATCCAGGATAAAATCCAGGGTCGCCGGCGCGCCCTGGTAATCGATCTCGGTCTGCCAGACCTGTACCTCCATCCAGGCCCCGCCCTCCTTCAGACCCAGGGCTTCGTAGGAGGAAGGCGCCTCCTTGCCCTGGGGGTTGGCGCCCATTTTTTCCGGCAAGATTACCGAGGCGTCAGGAGCGAAAAGCGGACCGAGCGCCACGGGCCAGCCTATGATCTCCCCGGCGTCCCTATAGCCGAACATTCGCACCAGGGCCGGATTGACATAGATATGCCGGCCATGTTGGATGATCCTGATCCCCACCGGCGCCGACTCGATCAACAGGCGCATCTTCTCTTCCGAATCCTTGATGGCTTTTTCCGCTCTCTTGCGGGCCGTGATGTCGCTGGCCACCACCACCGATCCCTGGACCTGGCCTTTTTCATTCCTAACCGGGGAGGAGCGGACGAAGAGGACCATGCCGTTGTCTTTAATGACTTCGGTTTGCATCGGCCGGCCAGCGGCCACGGCCTCGTAGACCCGGCAATCCGGGCAGGGGGTTTGGCGCTGGTGCATAACTTCATAACATCTACGGCCCACCATCTGTTCCGGGCTCATGCCGACACAATCGGCTGCAGCCCGGTTGGCCCAGAGGATGCGGTTTTCCGGATCGCGATAGGCGACCATTTCCGACATGTTTTCCAGGATCAGGGACTTTTCCGCTTCCGCCTGCCGCAGGGCTTCCTCCGTCTCTTTGCGAGCCGTAACGTCCCGGGCAATGCCGGTAGTACCCAGGAGTTCTCCCCGGTCGTTGTAAATCGGGGTTTTAATGGCCTCTATCCATAGCTTTTTTCCCTCTCTATCCGCCAGGGGTTCCTCCACCACCTTCCGGTTACCGGATATCATGACCTCGCGGTCATCATCCCGGTATCTACTGGCCAAATCCTCAGGCCAGATATCCAGGTCAGTCAGGCCCACCAATTGGTCGGGCTTGACGCCACAAACCCGGCCGAATGCTTCATTAACCGCAATGAACCGGCTTTCCTTGTCCTTAAGCCAAGCAATGTCCGGGATATTGTTCAGAATGGCTTTTTGCTGGCGTTCGCTTTTTCTAAGTGCTTCAGCTATCTGGATGCGTCCCGCGATTTCCTGTTGTAACTTCTTATTAGCCTCGGTTAATTCCGCGGTGCGTTTTTCCACCTGGATTTCCAACCCATCTTTGGCCTTTATCAAGGCCTCTTCCGCCCGTTGGCGCTCTTCGATCTCTTCTTTCAATTGATCATTGGCCTCAAGCAATTGAGCGGTGCGCTCCACAACCCGTTGTTCCAGTTCCTGGTGAGCTTGACGCAACGTATTTTCTGCCTTTAACCGCAGAGTGATATCCCGGGCAGTGCCGATAATAGTGGGCGGCTGGTTGCTCCTTTCCATCAGGATGGCATGGGTTTCGATGGGAACAAAGTCTCCCCCGGCACTCCGGAGCCGATAGTATTCAGTCCTGGAGGGTTGCCGGCTGTCCACCATCTCCTGGATTATCCGGTGGGCATGCTCCAGTCCCTCTTCATCCAATATGTCGCGGAGGTTCATTTCCTGGAAAACCTTTGGCGCATATCCGAGAATCTCCGACACGGCGCTGTTGGCGTAAATTATCTTGCCTTCAAGGGACACCTCG
>DYJG01000210.1 GCA_020723225.1 Desulfobacca acetoxidans
CCGCCCACGGCCTGGACCTGGAAGGCCGGGTGAAGATCGCCGAGGAACTGCGCCCCTATTTTCAAGCCCTGGCCGACCCCGTGGAGCAGGGGTTATGGCTCAAATTCACCGCGGAGCGCCTGGGAGTAGACGAGGTGGCCCTGCGCCAGAGTCTGGCAACCCAGACCCAGGCCGCTCCCCGGCGCCTGGACCCCGCGGGGCACCTGGCCATCAACCTGGAAAGAAGCCTGCTCAAATGGGTCCTGCACGAGCCTTCTTCCATGGCCGTGGAAGAACTGGAAGAATGGGCCGGGGAGTTCGAGGACCGGGAACTTAAAAGCTTGATGCATCTGGTCATCAGCAATTTTCGGGAACACGGCGCTTTGGATCATAGCCTCTTGCTGGAGCGGGTGGAAGAGGAGCACCTGAAACAGCAGATCTGCGCCTTAACCTTAGAGGAGGGGGAATATAACGGTTCGTCCGGGGAACTCCTGGCGGACGATTGGCGCCGGGCCTGGCTGCGAAGGCGGCTGAAAAAAGCCCGGGCCAGAATCAAACAAGAATTGGAAAAGGCCGCCGCCGCTCAAGGCGGAGAAGAGTTATTGGCGTTGCTGGCTCAAAGACAGGAGATTGACCGGCAACTGGACGATCTGAAATAGGTCGGTAACCAAAGGAGGAGATGGATGACCAAGGGAATGGGTATGGATGGATTTCCGGAAATTATGCCCATGGGGGATGATGATGGCCTGCTGGCCATAGATGACCTGAACGATTCTCTGTCTCCTGAAAGCCTTCTTAATGAACAGATGAAGGACATCATGATCTTTGACGAACTCGATCTGCCGCCCTCGGAGGTCAATCGCAGCCTGGCCCTGACCACGCCCTTGGAATTGGAGGATAACGACGGGGACTTGGTGCCGGAGCCGGAAGGCATCGCCAAGCTGGATGACCCGGTACGCCTCTATCTGAAGGAGATGGGCATGGTTTCCCTGCTCACCCGGGAAGGAGAGGTGGAGATCGCCAAGCGCATCGAAGAGGGGGAGAAGGAGGTGCTGCGCTCTATCCTGGCGGTCCCTTACGGCCTGAAGGAGGTCATGGTCCTGGCCAATAAATTGGAACAGGAGAAATTGGACCCCCAGAGTTCCCTGATCGATTATGACGAAGACGAACCCATCCTGGACCAATCCACCCAAAAGACCCGGATCTTGAACCTGATCCAGAAATTACGCCAAAAAGAGGAGAAAATCCGGGAGCTGCAAAAGGAATTGGCCGCTTCGCCTCCCAAGAGCGAGAGCCGCACGCAGTTGGAAAAGAACCTGGTGGCGGCCCGCCGGCGCATGGCCGATCATTTGAAGAACCTGCGCCTGGAACGCTATCACCTGGAGCAGATTTTGGAGAAGCTGCGCCATTTCGCCTCCGTGGTGCGCCAATGCCACCGGCGGGGGGAAAGGTGCCTGGCGTCCATGGGCATCTCGGCCACCAAATTCCGCACCGTCCTGCGGGACTTTCGCAAAGGGGCCCTGGAAACCATGCCCGGAGGCCTGACCCCGGAGCGGATGGCGGAAGTGGAGGCCCAGTGGACCAAGACCCAGAAGCAGTTGCGGAAGGTGGAATCGGACGTGGGGCTGACCGGGCATAGGCTGGCCCAGAAAGCCAAAAGGGAACTGGTGGAGGCCAACTTAAGGCTGGTGGTAAGCATCGCCAAGAAATACACCAACCGGGGCCTGCAATTCCTGGATTTGATCCAGGAAGGCAATATCGGCCTGATGAAGGCCGTGGAAAAATTCGAATACGAACGGGGTTACAAGTTCAGCACTTACGCCACCTGGTGGATCCGCCAGGCCATCACCCGGGCCATCGCCGACCAGGCCCGCACCATCCGCATTCCCGTGCACATGATCGAGACCATCAACAAGCTCATCCGCACCTCCCGCTACCTGGTCCAGGAGATCGGCCGGGAGCCCACCCCGGAGGAGATTGCGGAGAAGATGGAATTTCCCCTGGAAAAAGTACGCAAAGTCCTGAAGATCGCCAAAGAGCCCCTGTCCCTGGAAACCCCCATCGGCGACGAAGAAGACAGCCACCTGGGGGATTTCATCGAAGACAAAAAGATTTCTACCCCCATCGAGGCGGTGGCCAATCTCAACCTGGCGGACCAGACCCGGAAGATGCTGGCCACTCTCACCCCCAGGGAAGAGAAGGTGCTGCGCAAGCGCTTCGGCATCGGCGAAAAGACCGACCACACCCTGGAAGAGGTGGGCCGGGATTTCGAGGTCACCCGGGAACGCATCCGCCAAATCGAAGCCAAGGCGCTCAGGAAACTGCGGCACCCGTCCCGGTCCACCCGGCTGAAGAGTTTTATTGAACACTGAGTAAAAAAAATCTTGCGCCAAGACGCAAAGGCGCAAAGACGCGAATCCATCTAGTAACCCTATTGAACTATGGGAGAATAATTAATACAATAATTTTTATATGGCATCGATTTGCGGGCCCATAGCTCAGAGGTCAGAGCAACCGGCTCATAACCGGACGGTCCCTGGTTCAAATCCAGGTGGGCCCACCAGGGGCACAGGAGGCTCAAACATCTCCCGAGAACGATACGCAGGTTTTGCTTATATAGGGGTTTAACCCCAAGGGGTGCTTTCCGCGCACCCCTTTTTTATGTTACATGAGCGCACTGTTAAAAGAAATTATGGCCCGGCTGGAGGCTCTTTATCCCCGGAGTTGGGCTGTCCCGGGCGATCCTGGGGGTTTGCTTCTGGGGCATCCGGAGAGCCGGGTGGACGCGGTGTTGGTGGCCCTGGAGGTATGCGCCCCGGTGGTGGCTTCGGCCCGGGCCAGGGGCGCGCAACTGCTGCTGACCCATCACCCGCTGCTCTACCAGCCCCTGGCCGCAGTGCGGGAAGACCGGCCCCTGGGGGAATTGGTGGCGGCCCTGATCAAAGGCGGCATCGCCCACGCGGCCTGCCACACCAACCTGGACGTGGCGCCGGAGGGAGTGAACGACTATCTGGCGAGGCTCCTGGAACTGGAAGACGCGGAGGTGCTCCAGGAAACCGGCCGGGACGAGTGGTACAAGCTCACGGTCTTTGTGCCCGCGGGTTATGAAGACCGGGTGCGCCAGGCCCTGGCGGACGACCGGGTGGGGGTCATCGGGCGTTATTCACATTGTGCATTTGCATCCCGGGGCCAGGGTACTTATATTCCACTAGAGGGAGCCCAGCCTTTCCGGGGGGAAAGGGGAACGCTCTCCAGGGTGGAGGAATCACGGCTGGAGATGGTGGCGCCGGCCAGCAGATTGGACGCGGCGGTTAGCAGGATGAAAGCCGTCCACCCCTATGAAGAGCCGGCTTACGATCTTTACCCCCTGGCCAACCCGGGGCCTTCACTGGGTTTCGGCCGCGTCGGCAAATGGCCCGCGGCTCAACCTTTTGCCCGGGTCGTGGACCGGGTGAAGGAGGTTTTCGGGGTTAAGCAGGTGAAAATCTGGGGCCGTCCTCCGGAAAGCGTGGAGCGCCTGGCCCTGTGCAGCGGCAGCGGCGGTGATCTCATTGCCACGGCCCGGCAGCGGGGGGCCCAGGTTTATCTCACCGGCGAAGTCCGGCACCACCAGGCCACCCCCGGATACCCGGAGGGCTTTGCCGTGCTGGAAGTGGGACATTTTGCCAGCGAAGCGGTGTTTATCCCGGAGTGGGCCGGGCAGTTGCGCCGCCATTTTCAGGAATCCGGTCTCCAGGTCCGGGTGGAGGCGGCTCAGGAGGAAGCGCCGTTTAGCTATCTGTAGGGACGAACCTTGGGTCGCCCCATGCTTCAGGCCGAACACAAGGTTCACCCCTACGTGGTGATTTGCAGGAAATCGGTTTCATCCCCGGGGTCCCGGATTGCGGCGGGGCCGGGAATATAAGATCAACAGCAGTCATGGAGGTTTCGCTTTGTTACCGGAGTTAAGTCGGTTGGTGGATGTACAGGAGATAGACAAGGTAATCATGGAGGTTACCCAGTCCCTGGAAAGGCTTCCCCAGGAACTGCAGGCGGAAAGCGCAGCCCTGGAAGCGATGCAGGCTGAGTATGACGCCCAGGCCCAGGAACTGGAAAACCTGAAAAAGCAGCGCCAGGAAACGGAAAGGGAAGTGGCCGAAATGGCTGAGGGCATTAAAAACAGCCGTCAGCGCCTCATGGAGATCAAAAGCAACATCGAATACAAGGCCATGCTCAAGGAAATCGCCTTCAAAGAGGACCAGCGGGATCAGAAAGAGACCCGGGTCCTGGAGTTGCTGGAACTCATTGAGGCCCAAAAAGGCTCCCTGGCCGAGCAGACCCAGGGGCTTCAGGAACAGGGGGAAACGGTCGCCCGCCGCCGTCAGGAAGTGGAGACCGAGGTGGCCAAGCTGAAAGGGGAGCTGGCGGTTTTGGAGAAACAGCGCAAGGAACTGCGTAAAGGAGTGCCCGCGCAGCTTTTGAAACGCTATGAGTTCATCCGCCAGCGCCGCAACGGCACCGCCATTTCTCCTGTGGATGAAGGGGTCTGCCTGGGCTGCCACATGAACATCCTGCCCCAACAGTTCATCGATTTGCAGAAAGGGGTGGAGATCATCCAGTGCCCCCATTGCCAGCGCATCCTGTACTGGCAGGAAGAGGAGGCCCTGGAGGAAGGCGTTTCCGGGAGCGCTACCTGAGCAAAGCCGGACGTTCTCCCCTCAGCCGGGCCGCGGTCTTTGAGGCGCTGGCCCAAGGTCTGGAGATTGCCCAGGTCCTGGAGAAATTCCGGATCACCCGCCAGGAACTCCACGAGCTTTTCCAGAAGGTGGCCGACGCCTATCGCCGCCGGGAGACCGGCTTCTGGCGGCTTTACTGCGACGGCGCCTCCCGGGGCACCCCCGGCCCGGCTGGCGCCGGAGCCATCCTCTACGACCCCGGAGGCACTCTCAAGGCCCATCTGAGCCGTTATCTCGGGGAAACCACCAACAACGTGGCGGAGTATCAGGCCCTGATTCTGGGACTTCAGCTCGCCCGGGAGCAGGGCGCAGACCGGGTCCAGGTCTTCGCCGATTCCCAACTTATAGTGGAGCAGCTCAACGGCTCCTACCGGGTCAAGAGCCACCACCTCCAACCCCTCTGGCAGCAGGCCAAAAAGGAATTGCAAAACTTCCAGGCCTATGCTATCTCCCACCTGGGCCGGGCCGGGAACCAGGAAGCCGACCGCCTGGCCCGGGAAGCCGCCGACCGCCGGTCTTAAGGACCGTTTTCGGTTTTCGGTTTTCAGTTTTCGGTTAAAAGAACAAAGATCTTCCGTAATTAGCATTGTGTCATTTTAAAGACCTCTGCCTCGCCCTCTTTAAGCTTTCCATTATTCTTAAGCTTGTATCACATTGATATGATGAGTATTTAAGAAATTTCTCCTCTCCCCACGGGGGCTTATCATTACCCATAAGTTTGTATCTTATGGATATGGCAAGTATTTCTCCTCTCCACGGGGGGGGAGAGGCAGGGTGAGGGGGGGATATGGCCATGCAATTACTCCATATCCACACCAAAAGCCCTTTCACCCCCTCCACTTGTGGGTAATGATCAGCCCC
>DYJG01000211.1 GCA_020723225.1 Desulfobacca acetoxidans
CCCACTCCCCATCGGGTATCGATCGTTTTTCGGGAAAGGGATAGCTGATCCATTCCATCCACTTGGGGCTGGCGGGGTTACAATAGGTGCCCGGCCGGAAATCGGGTTTGACGTCCATCCACCCTTTGGCAGGGGGCTGGAAATTGAGCCCAGGCAATAATTCTGCGGGTTTTGGTACCTTAGCCATATAATCATGACTCCTTTTCGACCGGGATGTCGGCCTCGATCATGGCTTCCCTAAATCTGTCTTCGTATTCGTCATAGTGGTGGAACTTCACCGGATAGTTCCAGGGGTTGACGTGCAGGACCCAACGGTTGTTGGACACCATGTTCCTGCTGGGGCTTAGGAATACTCCCGGCGCGTGCATCAGCTTGCTGAAGGGGAAATAGGCAAAGAGCACGCAGACCAGGAAGAGGTGCACATAAAAGATGGCGCCGATGCCGGCGGGCACCACGGGGTGGAAGGTGGCCAGCCCCAGGGCCAGCTCCTTCACGGCGACGATGTCCACTTTATAGATATAGCGCATGAGGATGCCGCTGATGCCGATGCCCAAAATCAGCAGGAGCGGAAAGTAATCCGCGGCCAGGGAGATATAGCGCAGAGTGGGGCTGGTGATCCTGCGGGCCATGAGGTAAAACACGGCCACCACCAGCACCACCCCGCTCAGATAAACCGCGGGGGTGAAGAACTGGAAGAAGCCGTCAACATGCTCCAGTAACTGAAAGGGCATGGGCACCGGCTCGGTGAAGAACCGCAGGTGCCGCAGGATAACGACCAGAAAGGCGTAATGAAAGGCGATGGCCCCCAGCCAGAGCCACTTGTAGGACCAGTGGATCAGGCGGTCGCCTTCCGGGTCGGCCGGGTCTTTCCGCAATTCGGTGCGCAAATTCCGAAACAGGCTGCGGAAGGCCAAAACCTCGAGAGCCATGCGGCCCACCAGGTGTTTGAAGGTGGCGGGGTTGTCCAGTTGCTCTCCCAGGTCTCTTTCAATCCAGGGGAGGGTCTTGTTCTGGCCGGCAGTGGTGGGGATGCGGAAAGGCACCGGCGAACGGGCCCAGACGATGATCCGATAGATCAGCCCTTCCAAAAAGATAAGAACGGCCAGATAAGGGACCACCACTCCGAAAAAGACCTGCAAACTGGCCGCCTGGGAGCCCAGGTAGGCTACAACGACCAGTCCCAGCACTGCGAACAGGGACACGAAGAAATGACGCTTAAAAAAATCCATTTACTGTCACCTCGTTTCAGGTTGACCGTTGATCAAGCGTTACTGCTAGATACTGTTTATGCTCAGACCGGATTTGCGCAACAGCCCGCTGACCCGGTTTTTCACCTCATTGATCCTGATTTCGCAAAGTTTTTCCCGGCGCCGGGTATAGGCGTCAAATCCCAGCAGCACCAAACCGTCAATCCGGGAATCCAGTTCCAGGAGCTCCCCGGTAAAATTCCGTTTCTCGAACTCCTCGGCCAGCTCTTCCCGCACGAGATTCTTCAGCAAAAAGAGGAAGGCCAGGGCCTGGGAGGGAGGGATATCCTGGAGGGCCCGGATGCGGACGACTTCATCCAGGGCTGCGAGGAGTTGCTCGGTCTCCATCTCCTGGACCAGGGCGGTGAAAATTTCATTCAAGCCCCGGGCAATGCGGAAACCCACGGGGTTATCGAACTTATCTTTTTCCTTCTTCAAAAATACCGCGGCCTGGGCGGGATAACTGTCGTAAAGCAGTTTGATCCACCGGTCCACGATTTGAGATTTTTTCTGCGTTAAGAGGCTTGCCAGTTTCATTTTCCGTTACGGGCAGGAGACAGCCGGGTTAGCGGCTGGTGCTGATCAAGTGAATTTCATCACAAATTTAATCTTGAGATAATTAAGCATATTGAAGGGAGCTGTCAAGAAAAAAATGGGAAAGATGAGATTATCGGTAGAATCATGGGCTTGCGGCATCGCACCCCGCGCCAGTTCCCCGGTGTTGCGCTAGGCGGCACCGGGAACTCCACCTGGAGCCTGTCAACAAGTCCTAAAAACAGGGTTGAATGTAGTTGCGCTCGGGGCGAACACAAGGTTCGCCATAAAGAATATCTCTTGACGATGAACTGATATCAATGATCGGCGGGAGTCTGTGGAGAAGTAGCTTCTTTGGCCGCGGCCGGCTCTGCAGGGACTTTTTCCTTCCGGAGGCGGAAAGCGATGCGGCCCCGGTATTGCAAAAAATCGAACCAGTAAATATTGCCGAGAAGCAGCAGGGTCAGGCCGATGAGGTAGGCCCGGCTGTCCCAGCCCAGGGCCTGGAGGATGAATTTGGCGGCCACGAAGCAGAAAAAGAGGCGCAGGAAGAAGATGAAGAAGACCTTCATGGACCCATTTTTACCCTGTTAGGCCGGGAATATCAAGGGGGCGAATTAAGGGGCCAGGGGAAAGGGATCAGGGGCCAGGGGACAGGGGCCAGGGAAGTAATCAGTAATCAGTGATCAGTGGGTGGTAGGTGGTGGGTGGTGGTGGGTAGTGGTAGTGATTACTGATCACTAACAACCAATTCATTACCACAATTCCAAGAATTCCCCCGGTGTCACGATCTTGATTCCTTGGAAATTTTTCAAATCCAGGAGATGTTTGTCGCCGGAAATGATGAAATCGGCTCCACTGGCCTTGGCGCACTCCAGGATGCGGTTGTCGGGATCGTCGGCGATAATCGTCAGGCGCTCCCGGGGATCAACCAATTCAGAAAGATTACTGATGCGGGTGATAGCACTCTGTGTCTTGGAATTATCCCACAGGAGCTTATCCGTGATAATCCGTTCCAGCTCTTTGAGTATTTGAGGGGAGGTGAAGTTTTGGATTCTTTTACGGCGGGCTAAAAGGACAACTTCGCCTGGTTTGGATTGGGGAAGGTAAAAGGCGGAAAAAAACACGTTAGTATCGATAACCACCTTAACCATTGGCTTGTTCGCCACGGTATTCGTCCACTACCCGCTGCATATCCTCCTCGGTTTTGATTCCTGTTTCCGCGGCTTTTATTCTGGCATACCGGGTTAATTTCTCCCACTCCCGATCTTCCAAGTAGCGGCGCAGCGCCTCCCGGATCAGCTCGCTCTTGGTGCGGTTTTCCTCTTTGGCCGCTCTTTCAACCTCCTGCAGGAAGTCCGGCATGATGGAGAAGGAGATTAATTTGGTGAGTCTCAACCTGACACCCTGTGAAAATAATGATTAATACTTAGTATTAATCATTATAGCTGCGAAAAAATTTTTGTCAATTTTGAAGTAAGTTTAGAGATTAGGAGTCTGGGGCAAGTAATCAGTGATCAGTGGCCAGTGGTCAGAGAAAACTGATTACTGATCACTGATCACTGAACCTGCCCTGGCCTCTGCCCCCTGGCCCCTGGCCCCTAAAACGCCATCTCCGGGGACCAGATTTCACAGACCTTGCCCGCCAGTTCGGGGCTGGGCTTCAGCGCCTGCTTCCCGGGCTCCCAGCCCGCGGGGGTGGCTTCTCCCTCGTTTTCCCGTACATAGGCGCAGGCCTTGACCTGGCGGATCATCTCCGCCACGTTCCGGCCCACCGCGGGGGCCAGGATCTCGATGGCCTGGAGCACGCCGTCCGGATCGATGAGGAAGCGGCCCCGGATGTCCACGCCGTTTTCTTCGTCATAGACCATATATTCCTGGCCGATGCGGCCCCCGGGGTCGGAGAGCATGGGGTAGGGGAGGCCTCCGGGCACGATCTTGGAGAGTTCCCCTTCGGACCAGACCTTGTGGGTGTAGGGGCTGTCCACGCTCATAGCCAGGACCACTGCGCCCAGGGCCTTGAGCTCGCCATACTTGGCGGCAACTGCCGTCAGTTCCGTGGGTCAGACAAAGGTGAAATCCCCGGGGTAAAAATAGAGCATGACCCACTGCCCCCGGTAGTCCGAGAGCTTTACCCTGCGAATTTCGCCGTCCATATAAGCGCTGGTTTCGAATTCAGGGGCTGGTTTGCCGATGTGCAACGTCATGGCGGTATCCTCCATAAAGATAAGGGACTTGGCAACAATTTGAGACCCCGGTTTGATGGGGAAAAGGGGGGGAGAGGGGAAACGGGAAAAAGAGGAAGAGGAAATTTTCACCAACAAACTTTTCCCCTTTTCCCCTTTTCCCCCTCCCTATCCCCCATAACCATCAAGGGGTTCTCGTTTTTAATATGGACACTAGAGGGGCGGGTTCAATATCACAGCCATTTTTTTCTGTGGAAATAGTGCATCATGGATAAGGCCACAACAACCATCAACCCCAGGGCCATAGGGTAACCCCAGACCCATCCCAACTCCGGCATGTGTTTGAAGTTCATGCCCCAAATCCCCGCCATGAAGGTCAGCGGCATGAAGAGGGTGGCAATGACGGTGAGGACCTTCATGGTTTCATTAAGCCGGTTGCTGATGCTGGATAGATAGATGTCCATCATGCCCGAGAGGATATCCCGGTAGGTCTCGATATTGTCGATGGCCACGATGGTGTGGTCGTAAACGTCCTTGAAATAGACGCCTGTGGTCTCCTGGATCAGGTCCGATTCCTTCCTCTCCAGATGGCCCACCACCTCCCTAAGAGGCCAAACGGATTTACGCAGCATAATCATGTCGTATTTAAACCGGTGGATATCCTGGAGGGTTTCGTGGGTGGGCCGCTTCACCACTTCTTCTTCCAGATATTCCAGGGCCTCCCCGAATTGCTCCAGGACCACGAAATAGTTGTCCACGATCAAATCCATCAGGGCATAGGCCAGATAATCCGCACCGCTTTTGCGGATCCGCCCTTTTGAGGTCCGGAGCCGGTCCAGGATGGGAGCGAAAATCGCCCCATTGCTTTCCTGAAAGGAAATCAAAAAGTTGCTTCCCAGAATCAGGCTGACCTGTTCGCTGGAGAGTTCTTCCTGGGAATAGTTGATGACTCTCAGGACAATATAAAGGTAATTCTCAAAGTCCTCGATTTTCGGGCGCTGGTCGGTATTGAGAATGTCTTCCAGGGTCAGGGGATGCACGTTGAAGCACTCCCCCAGCTTCTCCAGGTTCCCCACCTGGTGGATGCCGTTCACTTTGATCCAGGTGGCCCCCGGTTTATCCTTGACCAAGAGGCATTGGTCAAAACCGGCGACTTCCTTTTCCTGATAATGCTGTTCGTCGTAATCAATGATGGTGATACTGACTTGTTCGTCCACCTTCTCCCCGGTATAGACCAGGGACCCGGGGGGCAGTCCCACCTTCTGCGCCCGTTTTCTGGCGAATTTACCCATTGGCGTCGATCTCCCGAGTTCGGGGATTCCCATGGCGAAGGCCACAGGCCGGGATGCTTCCGGCCCATCCTTGCAAGCCATTGAAGTAATGTAATTTATCGCAACGCCTTGGGCAAGGGAAATCAAGGCCCGCCGCGCTTCAATGGCCTGGAATGGACAACAGCTCCGGGAATGCTTACTTTTGGGGAAATTTTAATTGTTTTTGCGCGGCGTTATGCCATAAGGAAGGAGAGCCATGCAAGCCATCCGCATCCATGAATTCGGCGGACCTGAGGTCTTGAGCCTGGAGG
>DYJG01000212.1 GCA_020723225.1 Desulfobacca acetoxidans
ATAGCGTTCCCGCTCGATCCCCTATTCGCTAAAGAGGACCAGTTCCGCCTGGCGGCTCAGGTTCACCAGCTCGCCGTAGCGGTCCACTACGGACTTCATGTTGTCGAACCGCACCCGGCCTTTGCCCCGGGCCACGTGGTAGCTCTGCTCCACCCGCCGGGACGCGGTGCCGCCGATGTGGAAGGTGCGCATGGTCAACTGGGTGCCGGGCTCGCCGATGGATTGGGCCGCCAAAATGCCGATGGCTTCGCCGATGGACACGCCCGTGCCGTGCCCCAGATCCCGGCCGTAACAACTGGCGCACACCCCCCAACGGGCCTCGCAGGTGAGGACCGAACGGATATGCACTTTTTCCAAGCCCGCGTCCTCGATGAGCCGGGCCGCGTCCTCGTCGATCTCCTGGTTGGCTTCCACCAGCACGTCCCCGGTATGGGGGTCCATGACGTCTTCCAGGGCCACCCGGCCCAGGACCCGGTCTCCCACCCTCTCGATGATTTCGCCGCCTTCCACCAGGGGCGTGACATAGATGCCGTCGATGGTGCCGCAGTCTTCCTCGGTGATCACCGCGTCCTGGGCCACGTCCACCAGGCGCCGGGTCAGATACCCGGAGTTGGCGGTTTTCAAGGCGGTGTCCGCCAGACCTTTCCGGGCGCCGTGCGTCGAGCTGAAGTACTGCAGCACGGTGAGGCCTTCCCGGAAGTTGGCGGTAATGGGCGTCTCGATGATTTCCCCCGAAGGTTTGGCCATCAAACCCCGCATGCCGGCCAACTGCCGCATCTGGTCCTTGCTGCCCCGGGCGCCGGAGTCCGCCATCATGAAGACCGGGTTGAAGCTGGAGATCTCTTCCTGATGCACTTCCTTGGTCTTGGCGTCTTCTACGGAGATCACTTCCCGGGCCATCTCCGCCATCATCTCCGCGGCGATTTCGTCCGTGGCCTTGGCCCAGATGTCCACCACCTTGTTGTATTTTTCCCCTTCGGTGATCAGACCTTCCTGGTACTGTTCCTCCACCTGGTTCACTTCGCTTTGGGACTGGCTGAGGATCTCCGGTTTCCGTTTGGGCACGATCATATCTTTCATGCTGATGGAAATGCCGGCCTTGGTGGCGTACCGGTAACCCAGGTCCTTCAGGCGGTCCGCCAGGAGCACCGTCTGCTTGATGCCGCATTTACGGTAGCAGGAGGCGATGAGCTTGCGAATCTCTTTCTTGGTCATAGTGCCGTTCACCAGATCAAAGGCAAGACCTTCGGGTATAATCTCGCTGAGAATCACCCGGCCCACCGTGGTCTGGTAAATCTTGCCGTTGATGCGCACCGGGATTCTAGCCTGGAGGTCCACTTCGCCCTGGTCGAAGGCCACCCGCACTTCTTCGGGAGAGGCATAGGGAATGGGCTTTTCGCCGTCCCGGGCCACCCGCTCGCCCTTGACCAGGGGTTTTTCCCGGGTCAGGTAATAGAGCCCCAGGACGATATCCTGGGTGGGCACGATGATGGGGTCGCCGTTGGCCGGGGACAGGATGTTGTTGGTAGCCATCATCAGGGCCCGGGCCTCGATCTGGGATTCAATGGACAAAGGCACGTGCACCGCCATCTGGTCGCCGTCGAAGTCGGCGTTGAACGCGGTGCATACCAAAGGATGGAGCTGGATGGCCTTGCCTTCGATGAGCAGCGGCTCAAAGGCCTGAATCCCCAGGCGGTGCAGGGTGGGAGCGCGGTTCAGCATCACCGGGTGCTCCCGCACCACTTCGTCCAGGATATCCCAGACCTCCGGCGTCTCCCGGTCCACCAGGCGCTTGGCCACCTTGATGGTGGTGGCGTGGCCCTGGGCCACCAGGCGGTGGAAGATGAAGGGCTTAAACAACTCCAGGGCCATCTGCTTGGGCAACCCGCATTGGTGCAGCCTGAGCTCCGGGCCGATGACGATGACCGAACGGCCGGAGTAGTCCACGCGTTTGCCCAAAAGGTTCTGCCGGAAGCGGCCCTGCTTGCCTTTGAGCATGTCGCTCAAAGACTTCAAGGCCCGCTTGTTGGGACCGGTGATGGTCCGGCCCCGGCGGCCGTTTTCGAAGAGCACGTCCACCGCTTCCTGGAGCATGCGTTTTTCGTTGCGGATGATGATATCCGGCGCGTTCAGCTCCAGCAGCCTTTTGAGGCGATTGTTGCGGTTGATCACCCGCCGGTACAGGTCGTTCAAATCCGAGGTGGCGAAGCGGCCGCCGTCCAGGTGCACCAGGGGGCGCAGATCGGGAGGCAGAACCGGAATCACTTCCATGACCATCCATTCAGGCCGCTGGCCCGATTCCCGGAACGCGTCGATGATCTTCAGGCGTTTGCCCAGCTTTTTCCGCTTGGCGTCGGAGTTGGTCTTGGCCATCTCCACCCGCACTTCCGCGGACAGGGTTTCCAGGTCCACGGCCCGGAGCATTTCCCGCACCGCCTCCGCGCCCATGCCGGCGTGGAAGCGCTCGCCGTATTCCTCCCGGCATTGCCGGTACTTTTCTTCAGAAAGGAGCGAGCCTTTGACCAGGGGCGTGTCCCCGCCCTCCACCACCACGAAGGCCTCGAAATAGAGAATCTTTTCCAGTTCCTTCAGGGTGAGGTCCAGGAGATTGCCGATCTTGCTGGGCAGGCTCTTTAAAAACCAGATGTGCACCACCGGACAGGCCAACTCGATATGGCCCATGCGCTCCCGGCGGACCTTGCTCTGAATCACTTCCACGCCGCACTTTTCGCAGGTGATGCCCCGGTGCTTCATGCGCTTGTACTTGCCGCAGTTGCACTCGTAGTCCTTGGCGGGACCGAAGATCTTGGCGCAGAACAAGCCGTCCCGCTCGGGCTTGAAGGTGCGGTAATTGATGGTCTCCGGCTTTTTCACTTCCCCGAAAGACCAGTCGCGAATCATCTCCGGCGCGGCCAAGGACAGGCGCACCGCCTCGATGGCAATCGGGTCTTCGGGACGGGCAAACAGGCTGTTTAAATCTTCCAAAGCCACTTCCCGCATTTTTTCCATAAAACTCTATTCCTTTGTGGTGTCCTTTTTCAGGAGTTCCACGTTTAAGGCTAAACTTTTCAGTTCCCGCACCAGGACGTTGAAGGATTCCGGCAGTCCCGCTTCCAGATCGTATTCGCCTTTGAAGATCTTTTCGTACATGCGGGTGCGGCCGGCCACGTCGTCGGATTTCACGGTGAGGAATTCCTGGAGGGTGTAAGCCGCGCCGTAGGCCTCCAGGGCCCAGACCTCCATCTCGCCCAAACGCTGGCCGCCGAATTGGGCCTTGCCGCCCAGGGGCTGCTGGGTCACCAGCGAGTAGGGGCCGATGGACCGGGCGTGAATCTTGTCCGCCACCAGGTGGTGCAGCTTCATCATGTACATCACCCCCACCGTCACTTCCCGGTCGAAGGCCTCGCCGGTGCGGCCGTCATAGAGGACGCTCTGCCCGCCCAGGGGCAGCCCCGCCTCCGCCAGGCAGGTCCGCACTTCCTCTTCGGTGGCCCCGTCGAATACCGGCGAAGCCATGGGGATGCCGTCTTTATAGTTCTTTTCCCAGAACTGGCGCAGTTCCTCAAAGGCCAGGGCGTCGATCTCCGCTTCCAGTTTCGGGCCTTTGAAGATCCGCTTCATCCGGGCCTTAATGGCGTCCAGGCTGTAGAACCGGTCGATCATCTCCCCCACCTGTTTGCCCAACTGGTGGGAGGCCCAGCCCAGGTGGGTTTCCATCACCTGGCCCACGTTCATCCGGGAGGGAACCCCCAGGGGATTGAGGACGATGTCCACGGGAGAGCCGTCGGCGAAATAGGGCATGTCTTCTTCCGGCATGATGCGGGAGACTACCCCTTTGTTGCCGTGGCGCCCGGCCATTTTGTCGCCCACCGCCAGCTTCCGTTTCATGGCCACAAAGGCCTTGACCTTTTTGATCACTCCCGGAGGCAGTTCGTCAACTTTGCGCAGCCGGCCCAATTTGGCCTCGAACAGCATATTCACCAGATGCAGCTGCTCCTGGTAACGGTCCAGGAGGGCGTCCACCTGGTCCTCCAGGCCGGATTCCTGGAAGGAGACGTGCCGCCAGAATTCCAGGGGCTTTTTCGCCGCCATCTCCGGAGGCACCTGGCCCCCTTTCTCCAGGATGACCGTGCCCTGGCGCTCGTCGTCCAGGGCCTCTTCCACCTTTTTCCCCACCACCAGTTCCGCCACTTTCTGGCGGAAGCTCTGGGTGATGATGGCGATTTCGTCCGCCTGGTCCTTCTGGAGCTTGGCCACCGCTTCATCTTCGATGGTGCGGCTGCGGTCGTCCTTTTCCACGCCTTTCCGGGAGAAGACCCGGGCGTCGATCACCACGCCTTCGATCCCCGGGGGCACTCTGAGGGAGGTGTCTTTCACGTCCCCGGCCTTTTCGCCGAAGATGGCCCGGAGCAGCTTTTCCTCCGGAGTGAGCTGGGTCTCCCCTTTGGGGGTGATTTTGCCCACCAGAATATCGCCGGGGCGCACTTCCGCGCCCACCCGGATGATGCCGCTGTCGTCGAGATTGCGCAGGGCTTCTTCGCCTACGTTGGGAATGTCCCGGGTGATCTCCTCCTTGCCCAGTTTGGTGTCCCGGGCCATCACTTCGAATTCCTCGATGTGGATGGAGGTGAAGACGTCTTCCTTCATCAGCCGTTCGCTGACCAGGATGGAGTCCTCAAAGTTGTAGCCGCCCCAGGGCATGAAGGCCACCACCACGTTCTTGCCCAGGGCCAGTTCCCCGGTGGCCGTGGCCGGCCCGTCGGCGATGATCTGGCCTTTTTCCACCCAATCCCCTTGGTTGACGATGGGCCGCTGGTTGAAACAGGTATTCTGGTTGGTGCGCTGGAACTTCACCAGCTTGTAGATGTCCACCGGCGAGCCGTTGCCGCCTTTGGCTCCCTCCGCGGCCCTGATGACGATGCGGCTGGAGTCCACGTCCTCCACGATACCGCTGCGCCGAGCCACCACCGTGACCCCGGAATCCCGGGCCACCACCCCTTCCATGCCCGTGCCCACGATGGGAGCGCTGGACGTCAACAGCGGCACCGCCTGGCGCTGCATGTTGGAGCCCATCAAGGCCCGGTTGGCGTCGTCATGCTCCAGGAAGGGAATCAGCGACGCGGCCACCGACACCAACTGGTTGGGCGAGACGTCCATGTAGTTGACCTTGGAGGGATGGATGATAAGGAACTCTCCGCCCTGCCGGGCCTCCACCGTCTCCGTGAGGAACTTCCCATCCTCGTCGATGGGGGAATTGGCCTGGGCGATGATGTTGTCCCCTTCCTCCAGGGCGCTCAAATATCTCACTTCCCGGGTGACCCGGCCGTTTTCCACCACCCTGTAGGGGGTTTCGATGAACCCGAATTCATTGACCCGGGCGAAGGTGCTCAAAGAGACGATCAAGCCGATGTTGGGACCTTCCGGGGTCTCAATAGGGCAGATGCGGCCGTAGTGGGTGGGATGCACGTCCCGGACTTCGAAACCGGCCCGCTCCCGGGTCAAACCTCCGGGCCCCAGCGCGGAAAGACGCCGCGTGTGGGTGATCTCG
>DYJG01000213.1 GCA_020723225.1 Desulfobacca acetoxidans
GTGCCCGCCCGGGTTTGCTGGCATTTCCGGATCGGAGCAGGCACGGAGGCCCGCTCCACCAGGAAAACCCAGGAAAACCCAGGAAAGGCAAAGGGATTCACATTTTCCGGCCCTTTCCGGAGATGAATTCTTGGTAGGCTTGATCAGCCAGGGTATCTAATTTTCCGGCTCGGAGGTCCTCTTTGATTTGGCGATCCCAGGCCTTAGCATCGAAGTCACGGAACCATCTTCGAAAGGCCGCAAGTTCGGTAGGGGAAAGCACCTGGATTGCTTGCCGGATTTTCTTAATTTTATCCATGGTGACCTTTTACGATTTAGTGACTGTCAAAAAAGCTATCGACATGGGGCGAACCTTGTGTTCGCCCAGCGTCCAGGGCGAACACAAGGTTCGCTACGGGACAACATCCTTTGAGGAGAATTGGTATAAGCATAATCATTATGGTTTCATGTATTTAATGTAATAACACTCCTTCTGGTCTAATACTCTTTCCTCCCAAAACGCCTCAAGCGTAAAGAGTTCGTCACCACGCTCACCGAGCTCAGGGCCATGGCGGCCGCGGCGATGGCGGGGTTGAGGAGGCCGAGCGAGGCCGCGGGGATGGCGATGACGTTGTAGCAGAAGGCCCAAAACAAGTTCTGGCGGATGATGCGCATCATCTTTCGGGAAAGGAGGATGGCCTGGGGGATCAGGTGCAGGTCGTCTCGGATGAGGGTCAGGTCCGCCGCTTCCGCGGCCACGTCCGCGCCGGTGCCTAAAGCTATACCTACGTCGGCCTGGGCCAGGGCCGGCGCGTCGTTGATGCCGTCCCCCACCATGGCCACGACTTCTCCGGCCTCCTGGAGTTCCGCGATCTTCCGGGCCTTGTCGCCGGGCAGGACCTCGGCCAGCACGTCTACGATGCCCACGCTCCGGGCCACGGCCTCCACGGCCAGGCGGTTGTCGCCGCTCAAGAGAACCACCTTCAGGCCCATGCCCTTGATGGCGTTCAGAGCTTCCACGGCCCCGGCCTTCAGGGTGTCCGCGGCGGCCAGCAGACCCACGGGTTTGCCCCCGGCCGCCAGGAAGATGGTGGTTTTGCCTTCCCGGGCTAACCTCTCCTGATGGGGCAGGAGGTCCTGGATAGCGATATTCTCCTGTTTTAACAAAGCAAGGTTACCTAGCAAAACCTCCTGGCCATCCATCCTGGCCTTTACCCCGTGGCCGGGAACGGCCTGAAACTCCGCCACCGGCGGCAACGCCAACTGCAAGTGGGCCGCGGCGTGGGTCACGGCCTCGGCCAGGGGATGCTCCGATTTTTCCTCCACGGCCGCGGCCCAGGCCAGGATCTGTTCCTCGGACCAGCCTTCCCAGGTGAGGATCTCGGTGACCTGGGGGCGGCCCTGGGTCAGGGTGCCGGTCTTGTCGAAGACCACCGCGGTGAGGCGGTAAGCCCGCTCCAGGGGTTCGCCGCCCCGGAGCAGGATGCCCATCTCCGCGCCCCGGCCCGAACCCACCATCACCGCGGTGGGGGTGGCCAGGCCCATGGCGCAGGGGCAGGCGATGATCAGGACCGCCACCATGCTGACTATGGCCGGGGTGAGGGCCGGGGCCGGGCCCCAAAGCAGCCAGCCCAGGAAGGTGAGCCCGGCCAGGCCCATGACCACGGGCACGAAAATTCCCGCGACCCGGTCCACCAGGCGCTCGATGGGCGCCTTGCCGGATTGGGCCTCTTCCACCAGGCGGATGATCTGGGACAGGACCATGTCTTTGCCCACCCGGTTGGCCTTGAAGACCAAAAACCCCCGCTGATTGAGGGTGGCCCCCCAGACTTCCGCTCCCGGCTCCTTGGCCACCGGCACGCTCTCGCCGGTGAGCATGGATTCATCCACGCTGGACGCGCCTTCCACCACCACGCCGTCTACGGGAATCTTCTCTCCCGGGCGCACCACCACCAGGTCGTCCACCATCACCTGATCCAGGGGGACCTCCAGTTGCAGGCCGTCCCGGCTGATGCGGGCGCTGGGCGGGGCCAGGGCAAAGAGGCGGCGGATGGCCTGGGAGGCCCGGCCCCGGGTGCGGGCCTCCAGCCAGCGGCCCAACATGATGAAGGTGATGATCATGGCCGTGGTGTCGTAATAGAGGTCGTGAGCATTGACCATCCGGCCCACGCTGCGGGGCCAGATCGTCACCCAGGCGGAGTAAAAGTACGCGGCGCTGGTGCCCAGGGCCACCAGGGTGTCCATATTGGCCGCGCCGTGCCGGGCCGCGTTCAGCGCGCCCCGGAAAAACGGCGCGCCGGAATAGAACAAAACCGGCGTGGTGCAGATCAGGAGCAGATAGGCCGCAAATTCAGGACTGAGACCCAACCAGGCCGGCAGGGGCGGGAACATGCCTCCCAGGAAGACGGGGAGGCTCAGGGTCAGGGCCAGGAGAAAGCGGCCTTTGAGGTTTTGGGCCTCCACCTCCGGCGAAACCGGCGGCGGGGCTTCCAGGGCCCAGCCCGTGACTTCGTAACCGGCGTCGACAACTGCGGCCTGGAGGTTTTTCACCGCGGTCTGTTGGGCGTCGTACCTGACTTTGGCCTGGCGGGTGGCCAGGTTTACAAAAGCCTGCTCCACGCCGGGCACAGCAGCCAGGGCCTTCTCCACCCGGGCCACGCAGGAAGCGCAATGCATGCCTTCCAGGTTGAGGGTTACTTCCGTCGTCTCTTGGGCCATCAGCTCTCTCTTTTTAAAGTAGTCGTTAACGTTTTTCCGGAATAAGGCTCTTAATAATCAATAATAACCATTTGTCCTGAAGAGTTCAAAGTTCAAGGTTCAAAGTTCAAAGTAGTTTTTCACGGGCCATTTGGCCCACCGTAAAACATGAACAATTTTATCCCCCCTCACCCTGGCCCTCTCACCCCGCAACTTGGCGGCACAGAGAGAAGGATACTGGCGGGGGGAGAGGGGGCTTTCCCAGGGCCTTAAATTATCTTACTGGCAACTTTTCAAGCAGGTGGGTATATGGGCCGTCGAATCACCCATAAGTTACGAAATTAAGAATTGATTCAGTATCTTAACCTTGAACCTTGAACTTTGAACTTTTCGGAACTGCTTTTAAAAGCGGGGAGAAGGAGGCTTCGGCCCCTTGTTTGAAGGAGAAAGAACGATGCTCAATCTCAGGAGATGCAGGGTTGTTCGCACAACGGGCCTGCTGGCGCTTTTCCTCATAATTCTGCTGGCCGCGGCCGCATCCCAGGCCCGGATGATGGAGATCCGGGGCAAAACGTATGACATCGCCCAACCCGGGGAATTTAAATCCGGGGAAGTCGTGGTCCGGGCCCACCCCGGGACCAGCCGGAAGGAAATCGAAGGCATGGCGGCCCAGATGCAGGCGCGGATAAAGAAGGTGATCCCGGAATACGATTTGTATCTCCTGGAAGTGCCGCCCCCTGCGGACTTTGCGGCCCAAAAGGCCCAGGTCGATGAAACCACCCGGACCCTGGAGAAATTTTCCCAGGTAAAAAGGGCCTATCCCAATTTTAAGGTAAGCATCCCCAAGCCTCCCGAGGTTCTGCCCATCAACGGCGCTATCAAGGAAGACCTCCAGGCTCCGGGCGTCCCTTCCCAGCAGAGCGCGGCGGCGCCGGCCGCGTTATCGTCCGGGAATCAGTGGCATCTGGATAAGATTAAATTCCGCAACGCCGGCGCGGCTCCCGCTGACTCCCCCATGGTGGCGGTGCTGGACACCGGGGTGGATTACACCCATCCCGACCTGGCGGCCAACGTGGTGTTGGGCTGGGATTTCGTCGATGATGACGACGACCCCATGGATGAAGGGGGCCATGGCACCCATATGGCCGGACTCATTGCCGCCAGCCCGGCCGAGGGGACCGGGATCACCGGCGTTTCCCCCTACAGCAAGATTCTGGCGGTGCGGGTCCTCGACCCCAACGGCGCGGGTACCTGGTTCCAGGTGATGCAGGGGATTATCTACGCCCGGGACAACGGGGCCAAGATCATCAACCTCAGCCTGGTGGGCTATGATATCCCGGGCAGCACCGCGTATGTCGATCTCCAAGAGGTGATCGACGACACTGTGGCCGCGGACAAGATCGTCTGCGTTGCCGCGGGGAATGATGACAATTACTATGCTTACGATGATTTCCTTTTTTTTCCCCCTCCCAATTTGACCCCGTTGCCGGCCGGGCTGCCCAAAGCCTTTACCGTCACCGCCGGTGAATGGAACGATTGCCGGGTTTTCTTCAGCAATTATGACGTGGGCGCCTTGAGCGGGGTGGCCTATAACTTCAATTTTGTGGACCTGGTCGCGCCGGGGTGGAAAATGTATTCCACCATCCCGGTGAGCCAGGGGGGGTACGCGATTCAGAGCGGCACTTCCGGAGCCACCGCGGTGGCTGCAGGCTGCGCGGCCCGGGTATGGGCGAGATACCCAACCTATACCGCAGCACAGGTGCAGAACCGCCTGAGAACCTCCGGGGTGGCCATTGGCAGCACCAATGGCGGCAACGGCTTCTATACCACGGAAAAAAGGGTGGATTTGATGAAGGCCCTGGGCCGCAGGGCCACCGGCTTTTCCGGGGTGGTGTTCAACGGCCAAAACGGTTCGCCTTTGTCGGGGGTGAGGGTGGAGGCCACGCCCGACGGGGTTGCGGCCACCACTAATGCCGGCGGCTTCTTCACCCTAACTGGCCTCACCGGCGGGACCACCTATTCCCTGAAATTTACCAGGAGCGGATTCGGCAGCATTGACCTGGACGGCCAGGTGGCCGTGGCAGACAGGATTACGGACCTGGCCCGGCCGACGCACCTGAACAAACTGCGGGCCGCCGGCCAGTGGACCGTCCTTTTCAGCCATCGCAACTTCCATCCTGGCTACCAGGATGCCGTTTACACCTACCAGTATGACTGGTGGCCGGTCCCCTGGGCCAAGACCTCCGGGCTTCGTTTTGCCCCCCGCCTGGAACTGAACGGCGCAGTCATTGTGGAACCCTCCACTCCCGGCAGCCTGGTGGCGGCTCCCTATGCAGCCCTTACCAACGATGACTGGAATAGATCCTCGGGCAGCCAGAATCTGGTCATCAGCCAGGTGCAATCCGGCACCTACCGGATCTGGACGCGGTTGGACAACTTCCAGGATACCTACTATGAATGGGGCAGCTATAAAGGCCCCGGCCAAAACCTGAAGGCCCGAATTTACAACGGCGCCGACTTGCGGGGCTCCGCGGTGGCGGCCAACGCCGCGGGTTCCGGGTCTTACTGGTGGGTGGCGGATTTGAACGGGGGGACCCTCACCATCCGGAACAAAATGGGGACAACGGCCCCGCCGTTTTAAAGAATAATAAAGATATTTCACGCAAAGACGCAAAGTCGCAAAACAAGGCGCAAACAGATAGCTATCTTTGGCTTAAGGTGGGGCGGTCGGAGACGGCCGCCCCACAGGTCTTCCCGGCTTCCTCCATCTCCCGCTCCGGCATTTCCCTGGACAAAACCGGGCATCTTGGATAATATCCGATAATAAAATTAGGAGAAATGTATCGGCGTCCATCGGCGTGCATCGGCGGT
>DYJG01000214.1 GCA_020723225.1 Desulfobacca acetoxidans
ACTATGGCCCGGTTGATTTACCAATGGCCGCCTGACTTTTTACCAGGCCATCAAAGTTAAGACGCGATTTCTGATGACTTTGAAACCTTGAACCCTGAACCTTTAAATTGAGGCTTCTGCGAAAGTCTCCCCATTTGTCATTCTGAGGAAGCGGAGCGACCGAAGAATCTCGTTTTTGGCGGCAAGGATTTTCCTGGCAATGCAGATGATTACAGGCAGATTAAAAGTCCTGGGCGCAAAAAAACAGATTCTTCACTCCGCTGCGCTCCGTTCAGAATGACAGAATAGGGGCTTTCGCGGAGGTCGATTTGAAACTCGGAACCCGGAACTTGGAACGCTGCATCCATGGTCAAACCTTCGGTCCACAGGCATCCTCCTCAAGACTCCGAAGACCTCTGGGAAGTGGCCGTGGCCCTGCCCATCTTTCATACCCTTACTTATCGCCTGCCGGAGACTTTGAAAGATCAAGCCCGGGTGGGCTGCCCGGTGCGGGTCCCGGCCAAACGGCAGATGGTCACCGGCTACCTGTTGGGACAGGCCGGGGAAATTCCGGACTTAAAAATTCGGCCCATTCAGGCGGTGCTGGACCCCCTGCCCCGCTTCGGGCCGGAGATGGCGCCGCTCTTCCGCTGGCTGGCTGACTATTACCAATACCCTTTGGGTGAGGCCCTGGACCACCTCATTCCCGGCGCGGCCGCCTTGCCCGGCCCCCGGACGGAGCGCTGGGCCGGGTGGCTGCCGCAGCCGGAAGGAACAGAGCCGCCCCGCCGCCTCAGCCCCAAGGCCCAAGGCATCATCCAGCATCTCCAGGAAAGCGGTCCTGCCCCCTTAAGAGAACTTAACCGCCTGTTTCCCAATTGCTCCTCTATCCTGAAGCGCCTGGCGGCCAGGGGCCTGGTTGCCCTGGAGGAGCGGACCGTCCTGCGGGACCCCCTGAAAGATTTTCCTTTGGCCCCGGAAGAGCCTCCCCTGCAACTCAGTCCCGACCAGGAGGAGGCCCGGGCCGCGATTGTCGAGGGCATCCACAGCCGCGTCTTTTCCCCGTTTTTATTGCACGGCGTCACCGCCAGCGGCAAGACCGAGGTTTATCTTAATGCGGCCCAGGCCACCCTGGACCAGGGCAGGCAGGTCCTGGTGCTGCTCCCCGAGATCGCCCTCACTCACCCGGTGGCCCTGGCCTTCAGGCGGCGTTTCGGGGCCCGGGTGGCTCTGCTGCACAGCGGCATCACGCCTGCCGCCCGCCTGGACCAGTGGCGGCGCATCATTCTGGGCCAGGTGGATATCGCGGTGGGGGCCCGTTCCGCGGTCTTCGCGCCCCTGCCCCGCTTAGGGTTGCTGGTGGTGGACGAAGAGCACGACCCCGCGTACAAGCAGGAAGGCGGCCTCCTTTACCAGGCCCGTGACGTGGCCCTCTACCGGGGCAAGCTGGCCGCGGCGGCCGTGGTCCTGGTGTCCGCCACTCCGGCGGTGACCACCTATTACCGGGCACAGGAAGGCAAATACCGCTACCTCAATCTCAGCCGCCGGGTCACCCCCCAGGCCCTGCCGGACATTCACCTCATCTCCCTGAAACAACACCGTTCCGGGAAGGGACTGCCGGTTATCTCCACGCCGTTGGCCGCAGCCCTGGAAGAGACCCTGGATAGGGGGGAGCAGGCGCTGCTGTTTTTAAACCGCCGGGGCTACGCCACCGTGCTTTTTTGCCTGGTTTGCGGTGAGGTGAGGCAGTGTTGGCAATGCAGCGTGGCTCTCACTTATCACCAAGCCCGCGACGTTCTCACCTGCCACTACTGCGGTTATGAAGAGCGAGTGCCCGAACGCTGCCCCCAGTGCCAGTCCACGGCCGTTAAACGCTACGGCTTGGGCACGGAAAGGGTGGAGGCGGAAATCCAGAAAATCTTCCCCCAGGCCCGGGTAGCCCGGTTGGACCGGGACACTGCGCCCCACAGCGGCCTGGCCCTGAAGGTCCTGGAGGATTTCGCCGCAGGCAGGTTTGACATCCTGGTGGGCACCCAGATGATCTCCAAGGGCCACCATTTCCCCGGGGTCACCCTGGTGGGGGTGGTCAATGCCGATCAACACCTCTTCTTCCCCGAATACTACGCGGGGGAGCGCACTTTCCAGCTCCTCAGCCAGGTGGCGGGCCGGGCGGGCCGGGGGGAGGCCCCGGGCCGGGTGTTGATCCAGACCTTCCACCCGGACCACTACGTCTTCCAGGCCGTCCGGTCCCAGGATTATGAGGGGTTTGTGCAGCAGGAACTCCAGACCCGCCGGGAATCGGGCTATCCTCCCTTCACCCGGCTGGCCCTGGCCCGTCTCAGCGGCACGCCCGCGGAAGCGGTGGCCCAGGCCGCCACCCGCCTCACCGCGGCCCTGAAAGACGCTATTACCCGGGATGAGCAACTCGCCTCCCTGGTGCGCGTCCTGGGGCCCGCGCCCCCCGGCCTGGCCAAGCTCCAGGGCCGTTTCCGCTGGCAATTGCTGTTGAAAAGCTACGGCCGCCCGCCCCTGCTCCAGGCCCTGAAACTGCTGCGGCAGCTCTGGAAACCGCCCCCGGGGGGCAGGATCGATCTTACCCTGGATATGGATCCTATGAGTTTGTTCTAGGGATTGGGGAGGAAGGGTGGAAATAGTGATCAGTCATCAGTCATCAGTAATCAGTGATCAGTAAAAAGCTGAATACTGATGACTGATCACTGATGACTGATTACTGGCTTTCAGTGGGAAAACGCGAACTCCGGGTAGACCTCTTCCGGGTCAAATACCCGGGGATCTGCGGTCTCCCAGCCGTCGCCCGTGAGAGTGCGGAAGAAGCAGGATTGATACCCCCATTCGCAGGCCCCGCCCCGGGGCTTAACCCGGAGCAGCAGTTGGTCGCCCGTGCAGTTCAGGCGGATTTCCACCACTTCCTGGGAGTGTCCGGAGCTTTCGCCTTTGCGGACCACCTTGCGCTTCCGGGGGTGGTAGTAATGGACCAGGCCGGTGGCGGTGATGAGGTCCAGGGCCTCCCGGTTCAGGGTGATCAGCATCAACACGGCTTCGGAAGCTGCGTCCTGAACGATTGCCGGAATCAATCCCTCCGGCGGCAGCGGCAGCAATTCTGAGAGGTTGGCCCATTTACGCGTCGACATTTTTCCCCCGGTAGATTCCCGATTGTTTTAATTCAGCCCCGTCGCGGCTCTCCATTTTCTATCATGGCGGTTAAGTTTGTCCAGTTTCCCGCGACATTTTTCATTTCCTGGCGGAATGACCAGAAAAAATCTTGACATCGGGAAATGGGGGATGGTATGTAGGTGGGACGTGAAAGTCTGCACAACTAATCTTAATTACCTTAATCTGCCTGAACAGGGAGGAGGCAAAAGATGGCGCGGCTTAATTACATAGAATTTTATTACAGCAGTAAGCACAAACCCGACGACAAATATAAGTGCGACAACGCCAACGTCATGAATCTCCTGAAGAGCTTAGAGGCCAAAGGTGTTGAGACTGCGGCCATCGACATGGGGGATATTGCTGACCCCTTCCGGCAGTACCATAAAGCCTCCAGCGGACCTGCCTCTGAATATCGCCCCATCTTCGGCGAAGTCCGGGGGTCCGATTATAAAGATTACTTCGGCAAAACTATCCCCGCGCTTTGCTGCTACGCCAAAAAAGGCGACCGGGCGCCCCTGGAGGTCTTCCCCCGCAGCGACAAGAAGCTGGGACGGGTTTACCTCATCGAGGAATGGATTGAGAATTACATCGGCGAGTTGGAAGGCCGGGCAGAAGCCGAAGAAGCCCGCTAAAAGTTAATAATCAAGGCCCCACCGTGTCCGGGTGGGGCCTTATTTTTTGTCCTGCCTGAACACCGTGGCTCCCGTTTGTTGCCGCAGTTGCCACCGCCGGATTCTGCAGCCAGGCCCGTTTTGCTCCATCTGCGGCCAGCGGCTTTTGCCCGCGGCGGCCGTCCCCGGCCCGGATTCCCACCACCCTTTGGGAACTACCCGTTTCCTGATCCTGGGACCGGAAATGGCGCAAGACCGGGAGACCGGCCTTTACTGGCAGCGCGGCGGAGCTCCCGGTCCTCTCAGCCATTGGGAATCTCCTGAGTATCTCGAGGAACTGAACCGCCGGTCCTGGGGCGGCCGCAATGATTGGCGGCTTCCCGCCCTGCCGGAGCTGATGAGTCTCCTTACCCGGGAAAAGAGCGCCAAGGGGCTGTATCTCGATCCCGTCTTCGACAGCCGCCTCCCTTTCTGCTGGAGCGCCACGGAAAGCGTGGCCGGCGGAGCTTATGGGGTGTTGTTTTACCCCGGCTCCATCCAGGCCCAGAACCGGGAGATGCGCGGTTTCGTCCGGGCTGTGGCCGGGGAGGGCAAAGGTGTGCCGGATTTTCAACCTTCCCCGGAGTTGCTGGCCCGGGGCCGGGAGCTGCTGCTGCACCGGAGCCGCCGCCGGCTGCCCCGCCGTGCGGAGGTGGAGGGCTTTCTCCGGGACGGCGGGTTCTTCTCGGAGGTGGCGCTGGCGGACGGCCTCCAGCTCTACTTTCTGCCCACCGGGGAGTTTATTGCCGCCCTGATCAGGCTGTTCCGCCATTTGGGGGTGAAAAGGGTGGTGGAGGTGGGAGCGGCTGAGGGCTTCGTGGCCGGGGCATTGGCGGCCCAGGGCTTTCCGGTGGCGGCCACCGACCTGGAGGCCGTGCCGGGTTCCCCTTACGGCGCGCCGGTGCACCGGGCCGGCCACCTGGAGGCGGTGGCCGCGTTCCGGCCGGAACTGGCCTTCTGGTGCTGGCCGCCTTTTAATTCCCGGGCTCCCGGGGAACTACTCCGGGCTCCCGGCCTCAAATACTATCTGGACGTGGGGGACGGCGGCTTCGCCGCGGGCGCGCCCGGGCTGGCCGCCCGGTTCGGGGGGCGCTACCTGCACGGCCTGTCCCGGCTGGGCTATACCCGGCTGGACTGGGGCCCCTTTCGCCATAGCCGCTGTTTTTTGTTCCGGGGTGGTGGGGGAGGTAAGTAAGCAGTAAGCAGTGAGCAGTAAGCAGTAAGCAGTAAGCAGTAAAATGAGATATATCGGCTATCTTTGTGTTTCTCACTGCTCACTGCTTACCGCTTACTGCTTACTCCTTTAAGGCCGCTGCATAGGCTTCGTAGGCGGCCTTCCCGAAGAGCACGAAGCGCACCAACTCGATCTCCGGATGCTCCTCCAGATATGCCTTCACGGTCTTCAGGGCGATCTTTGCCGCCTCGTCCATGGGATAGCCGTAGGCGCCGGTGGAGATGGAGGGGAAGGCCACGGTCTTAATCCCTTTGGCGGAGGCCAGCTTCAGGCTCTCCCGGTAGCAGGAGGCCAGCAGTTCCGGCTCCCGGTGGAGCCCGTCCCGGTAGATGGGACCCACGGTATGAATCACGTACCGGGCTTGCAGATTGCCGCCGGTGGTGATGCGGGCCTCTCCCGTGGGGCAGCCGCCGAGTTGGCGGCATTCTTCCAGGATCTTGGGCCCTCCCGCCCGGTGGATGGCGACGTCCACCCCGCCCCCGCCCTACAGGGAAGTATTGGCGGCA
>DYJG01000215.1 GCA_020723225.1 Desulfobacca acetoxidans
ACGTCGGCCCCCAGCCTGATGGCCGAGCAGGCCACGTCGATGGCCACGTTGCCGCCGCCGATGACCGCCAGGGACTTGCCGATCTCCTGGGGTTCCCCCAGGTTGTGGCGTCTTAAGAAATCAACTCCTTGAACGACGCCCGGAGCCGACTCGCCGGGGATTCCCAGGGGTTTGCCCACGTGGCAGCCGATCCCCAGGAATACGGCCTTATAGCCTTCCTCAAAGAGGCCATCCACCGTGAAATCCCGGCCTAGTGCGGAGTTGGTCTTGAGCGTCACTCCCAGGCGCAGGATGCTGTCGATTTCCCGGTCCAAAACCTCCTTGGGCAGCCGATAGTCCGGAATCCCCACCCGGAGCATGCCTCCGGCCTTGGGGAGGGCCTCGAAGATGGTGGGCCGGTAGCCCCTCAGGGCCAAGTGGTAGGCGCAGCTTAAGCCCGCGGGGCCGGAGCCGACGATGGCGATCTTCTCGGACCTCGCCTCCACCAGGGGCGGATTGAAGCTTCCCAGGTCCACCTGGTCCGCGGTAAAGCGCTTCAGATTGCAGATGGCCACCGGCTGATCCATCTCCGCACGGCGGCACTTGCTCTCACAGGGATGCGGGCAGACCCGGCCCAAGACCCCGGGGAGCGGCAGACGCTCCATGATGAGCTTCACCGCTTCCTCGTATTTCCCCATCTTGATGAGCTGCACGTAGCCCTGGACGTTGATCTCCGCGGGGCAGGTCAGGGTGCAGGGGGCCCGGTCCAGCTTCTTGATGCCGAAGGCCGCGGGGATGGCCTGGGGATAGAGGCGGTAGGCCGCGTGCCAGTCCGCCAGGCCCATGTTGAACTCGTCGGGCATGGCCACCGGACAGACGTTGGCGCACTCCCCGCAGCCGGTGCATTTGGCCGGGTCCACGTAGCGGGGCTCCTTCTGCAAGGTCACCGTGAGATTCCCCGGCTCCCCGCTGACGGCCTTCACTTCCGTCAGGGTATGGATCTTGATGTTCAGATGGCGGCCACATTCCACCAGCTTGGGGGAGATGATGCACATGGAACAGTCGTTGGTGGGGAAGGTCTTGTCCAGTTGGGCCATGACCCCGCCGATGGCCGGTTTGGCCTCCACCATGTGCACAAAATAGCCGGAGTTGGCCAGATCCAGGGAAGCCTGCATCCCGGCCACGCCGCCGCCCACCACCATCACCGCGCCAGAAGGCGCGGCTGCGCCTTTACCGTTACCGCCCTTCCGGGGTTCGTCTTCGGCCATTTTCTCTTTTCCTTTGGGCATATCTTTTTTCCCCATAAAAACCTGGCGCTTAGATCCCGGCTGCCGCCAGAATCCCCGGAAGTTTGTCTTCCCAGCCGATGGTGGAAATATTCACGCCCGGACACCCCTGGTCCTTGAACGCGGCCACCAGTTCCCCGGCGATTTGCACGCATTCCCGGACCCGCTCCGGCGCCTTCTGGATGCGGTTGATGTAGTCTTCGGGGATCTTCAGGTCCATGTGCCGGTTGATGTACTTGGCCATTCCCACGGATTTTAACAGCAGCACCGTGGGGATGACCGCGGCCCGGCGGACGTCCAGACTCTCCTGGAGTTTGGCCAGGGCGGCGGGGTCGAACACCGGCTGGGTGACAAAAAAATTGGCCCCCGCGGCCATTTTTTTCTCCAGCTCCGTCAATTCCCTGTCCCAGGCCTCACCCCGGGGGGTCACCTTCATGGTGGAGCCCACAAAAAAATTGGGGGCTCCCTGGAGGTCCACCCCGGCCATGTCCCGGCCGCTTTGGAGCATCCGAATGGCCCCCAGCAACTCCAAGAGATCGATGTCGTAAACGGCCCGGGCCTTGTGATGGTCGCCGTGGGTGATTTCCTCGCCGGCCACGGCCATGACGTTGGGGACCCCCAGGGCCTGGGCCGCCAGCAGATCGCCTTGCAAGGCCAGGCGGTTGCGGTCCCGGCAGCAGGCCTGCAGCACCGTTTCCAGCCCCCGGCTCTGCAAGAGCAGCGCGCCTCCCAGGGAGCTCATCTTCATCACCGCGTTGCTCATCTCCGGGATCACGAACGCGTCCACTTTGCCCTTCACCGCCCAGGCGTTGGCGATCATGGCCACGGTGTCCGCCCCCTTGGGCGGCTCCATCTCCGCTAAAATTACAAATTCCCCGTCAGTCAGCTTTTTTTGTAATTGCATCGAACTCCCCTTTGGCTATTGGGCTGAGCGCACCATGGCATTGGAGATGGCTAAGATAAGTTCATCCATGCCAAAAGAAATTACGTGATAATAGAAGATGCCCTTCTGCCGGATGCAGCTTTCCTGTTCCGGATTGTTTTCATCAGCAGTGATGATAATGGGAAGCTTCCGATGATGCCCCTTGATGATGGAAATGGCCTCGTAGCCCATTTCTTCCGGAAGTTTGGCGTCCATCACCAGGACGTTGAACTTTTCATTCTGGAGGGTTATGAGCACATCCTTGATATTGTCTACGGTCTTGCATTCGTGGCCCTGTTCCTCCAGCCAGGGTGAGAGCCCCCTGGCCAGTTCGCAGCCGCGCTCGGCAATCAACAGCCTGCCGCATCTTTCCGTCATCGCTATACCTTTATTGCCGTTGAGGGTTAAGAACCGCCAACCCCACTCTACCCGTATTCTTCTTAAGCAATGCCCGTGCCCGGAGGTCGGCCCTGTTTAAGTGCATAAAATCACAAATAAATAACCTTCTGGACCAAAGGCGGGAAGGAGATGGGAATGGGTAATTTTGGACGGCAAAATAATTATTTTGCTGTTAATACAGATAGTTGGCTGTTATGTGTAAAAATGCCACGCGAGTTACTTCTTTACCTGGAAAAAGGATGGGAAGGGATGTGAAAAGAAAAACGATCCCGTTCCCTCAGGTTACCCCTACTCATCGACCAAAGGTCTAATTATTTATATCATTGGATATTCGCCGGAAAAGAAAGATCATGTTGTAATAATCAAAAAGTTAACTTCCTGTTATTTTTGAGAAAGTCCCCTAAACCTTAAGGCTGCAATTCCCGATAACTATGTTACCTCTGGGAGGGAGTAACCATGAAGAATCTAGGAATATCTTTCAAACTGTATCTAAGTTTCGGCGTCCTGCTATTGCTGTTGGCCGTTGTCAGCGCCTTTTTTTGGAGCAATACCTCCAAATCTCAAAAAATATACGGGGATTATGCCGACCAGGTCCGGGCCGGGATTCACCTGGCCAACGTGGAAAGGGCTCAATGGGAACTGCGTTTCGGGGTGGCCAATTTTATGACTGCCGATGAGCAGGGCCGGAAAAAAATCAAGGAAGAAGGCCCCAAATGGTACCAACAGGCGGAAGAAAACTTTAAGGCTTTTGCCGCCGGTGATCGCACTCCTGAAGAAAAACAGGTCCTGAAGGAGTGGCAGGAGGTATTCGCCCAATACCAACCGGCCCGGGAACGCTGGCTGGAGCTGTACCAAGCCGGCAAAAAGGAAGAGGCAGCGGAGTATCGGGCCCAAAATACCAATCGCTTCGGCGCCGCCTCCGTCAAGGCCCTCAGCCGGTTGATCGAAATCCAAAAAAACATCGGTGAGGAACGGGAGCGCACCGGCCTGGCGGACAGCCGGAGAACCAGGCAGATTGTGATGTGGTTCATCGGCGTCATTTTGGTCTGCGGCGTTGCTTTAAGCATCGTCATCAGCCGCAAGATCACCGGCTCTTTAAAGCATTCCACTTCGTTGCTTTCCGAGTCCGCCACCCAGGTGACCGCGGCCTCCGGGCAAATCTCCGACTCCAGTCAATCTTTGGCCCAGGGGGCTTCCGAGCAAGCCTCGGCGCTGGAAGAGACTTCCGCGTCTTTGGAAGAGATGGCGGCGATGACCAAACAGAATGCCGACAATTCGCAAAGGGCATCCGCCTTGATGAATGACGCGGGAACGATTGTTGGGAAAGCGAATAGCTTCATGGCGAATTTGACCGAAGCCATGAAGGAGGTTTCCGCGGCCAGTAATGAAACCGCCAAGATTATCAAAACCATTGACGAAATCGCTTTTCAGACCAATCTCCTGGCCCTGAACGCGGCAGTGGAGGCGGCCCGGGCCGGAGAAGCCGGGGCAGGCTTCGCGGTGGTCGCCGACGAAGTCAGAAACCTGGCCATGCGGGCCGCGGAGGCAGCCAAAGATACCACCGCAATGATCGAAGCCACCGCTGCCAAGGTGCGCGATGGCTCCGATTTGGTGGGCAAAACCGCGGAAGCCTTTCTCCAGGTGGCCTCCAGCACCACCAAAGTAAAGGAATTGGTGGAAGAGATTGCCGCGGCCTCCCATGAACAGGCCCAGGGAGTGGAGCAGATCAACCGGGCGATCTCCGAATTGGATAAGGTGGTGCAACAGAATGCCGCCAGCGCTGAAGAAAGCGCCAGCGCTTCTCAAGAGCTGAGCGCCCAGTCCACCCAGATGAAAGCGGTGGTGGCCGGGTTGGCGGAATTGGTGGGCGGCGGGAGAAACGGCTCATCTCCCCCGGCCGCGTCCCGGCGGCAACTGGTGACCGCCGCGCTGGCGCCCTTGCCTGGAACCAGGCGGCTTAATCCGGGAAAGCAGGCCTCCCCGGAAGACATCATCCCCTTGGGCAAAGATAAAGACTATAAGGATTTCTGATTATCAGACTGATAAAAGCGCACAAAGACTTACGGCCCCCGACTATTTCGGGCGCCGGCATGGGGAAAACGGCCAGAGCTGGATGAATTCGTGCGCGCCGATGAAAGGAGAGACTGCTAACCCTTATTCGCCTCCGCCTCCAGGGCCGCCAGGCGCTCCCGCATGGCCTTTTCCCGCTGCCAACGGGCGGTGACCTCCCGGATGATGGCCCCTGCGCCCTGAACCTCCCCTCCTTCTTCCCGGATCAGAACGATACTGAACTCCACGGAAATGCGGGAGCCGTCCCGGCGCAAAGCGGGCACGGCCAACAGGTCCCGGGCGTATTTGGTATCACCGGAGGCCATGACCCGGCGGTAGCCATCCCCGTGCCGTTGCCGCAGGTTCTCAGGAATGATTATATCCAGGGGTTCGCCCAGGGCCGCGGCGGCCGGAAAGCCGAAAATCTCCTCCGCGCCCTTATTCCATAAACGGATAATCCCATCCCGGTCCGCAAAGATGACGGCGTCCCGGCTCTCCTCCACCAGGCGGCGGCAAAGCTGGCCATACTCAAAGGGCATATTGCCTCTCCTTGATCGGCGCCGGAGGCTTCTCCATAACTTACCTGCCTTTGCCGAAGGGACAATGGGGATAGCTGCATTCCCGGCAGTCCCGGCAGAGGCCGCCGTGGCCCAGGAGGGCGAGTTCCACCTTGCCGATATGCTCACCCGCTAAAATCCGGGGCAGCACCAGGTCCAGGACCGTTACCGGGTGGTGCAGGGCGCAGGCCGGCACCCCGAGAAGCGGCACTTCCCCCAGGTAGGCCACCAGGAACATGGCCCCGGGCAATACCGCGGAGCCGTAATGTACCTCCGTAGCCCCGCCCTGGCGGATGGCGTGGCGTGTGACGTCATCC
>DYJG01000216.1 GCA_020723225.1 Desulfobacca acetoxidans
TGGATCTCGTCGACTATCAGAAGCATTTTTTCCTTGTCGCAGAGTTTTCTGAGCGCGCGCATGAAATCGTCGGTAGCAGGGATAACGCCGGCCTCGCCAAAAGACCAAAACGGAGACGGCCGTCAGGATTATGCCGGCGCCCAGAGCCTGCCAGAGAGGAATGGTATCCAGGGGGTGGGGGTAAAGCACGGCCAGGCCGGTGGGCCAGAACATCTTCCAAAGATACCACACGAAAGCCACCAGCGCGCAGGCCACCCGGCTGCTCCCAGGGATTTCCTCCAGCAGGGCCACGGCCCCCACTTCCTTTTGGGCATACCAGGTGATTATCCCAAAAACCGCGGCCAGGGCCAAGAGGGGTAATTTCTCCAGAATCAGGCCCTTGGCGGACCCCTCATCCTGCGTCCAGCGGCCCAGGGGCCAGTAGTCCAGGAACAGGAGGACCAAGGGCAGGGTCACCACCATGGGTTTGCTCATCAGTCCCAGGGTAAAGCAGAGAAGGAGCAAACCGTATCTCCCCCGGCCCGGGCGTTCACCGAACTTGAGATAGGCCCACAGGGCGAGCAGCCAGAAAAAGGCGCTCAGCACGTCTTTCCTTTCCGCCACCCAGGCCACCGACTCCACATGAAGAGGATGCCAGGCAAACAGCGCCGCGGCCAGGAACGCCGGCCCCAGGTCGCCGGTGGCGCGTTGCAGCCAAAAGAATAATAATAAGGTATTGGCGAGATGGAAAAGCAGATTGGTGAGGTGGTGTCCGCCGGGGGCCAGCCCGAAGATTTGCACGTCCAGCAGATGGGAGAACCAGGTCAAGGGCGTCCAGTTGCCCCCCCGGGTGGTGGTGAAGGCCCAGATGATCCCTTGGCGGGAGAGGCCTTCCTGGACTGCAGGATTTTCGGTGAGCAGGTAGGCGTCGTCGAACTGGATGAATCGGTGCTGGCCGACTTCCCCAAAGGCAATCAAGGTGGCCGCCACCAAGGCGAGGCAAGCCAGAATTTGCCGGCTGCGGGGAGTCATGTCCCGTTTTAACCTCTACCCGAAGACGGGATCAGGGGGGAGTTAACGTCTAAAATGCAAAATCCGAGCATACCGGCCCTAAACCAACTGGCGCAGGGGGACAGGGCTGATTATCTTATGGCATAGTTGACCGGCTATGGGGTAATAATTATTCGGCATCCAAGAAAATTTCAAACCCCAGGGCTGCCTATCCAAGTCAAGGAATCAAAGACTTATCATAACTTACGGCTGAGCCGGCGGCTCATGAATGACTGCTCTCGAGAAAGGAATGACACATGGGAAGATACGATGAAAGCAAAAAGTCCAGCGGCGCCAAGGGCAAAAAGTTCGGACATGTCGGCCGGGTGGAAGACCCCTACCTCCCGGAAGAAGGCCAGGAAGCATCCCTCTGCAGTGACTGTAACGCCCTTTACCAAAATAAGCGCTGGTTTTATGACGAAAAGCTGGCCCAGCGGCTGGCCGGCACGGCCAAAGTCCGGCAGGTGGTCTGCCCCACCTGCCGTAAGGTTAAAGAACAGTATCCGGAAGGGTATTTGACCTTAAGCGGCGATTTTTTTGCGGAACGCAAGGATGAGGTCGTCACCCTTCTAAAGAACGAGGCTGCCAGGGTCTCATCCCGGAGTGTCCTGGACCGGGTGATCACCATGACCGAAATAGGCAAAAACGAGCTGGAAGTGAAGACCACTACTGAAAAGTTGGCCCAACATTTGGGCCGCGCAATCTATCGGGCCTACAAGGGAGAGTTGGATTTTCGTTGGTCGGAGACGAACCCGTTGGTCCGGGTCTATTGGACCCGGTAAAAGACGGTTGTTAGTTTTCAGTTTTTGGTTTCCGTTGAAAAGATGTGTATCCAAGCCGGGGACCCTGGGCCCCCGGCTTTTTTTGTTCTTTTTCTTACCCGCCCCCCAGAAACTTCACAAAGAAAGTGAGGAAATTAGGATCGAAAAGCTTGCTCTTTTCCCAATCATTGCGCATGATCCAGAGAGCTTTCTGGGGCTTCATGGCGGGGCGCCAGGGGCGTTCTGCAGTCATGGCTTCATAGCTGTCCAGGATGCGCAAAATCCTGGCCCAGGGTTGAGTGGCGCTGATCTTTAACCCCTGGGGGTAGCCGGAGCCGTCACCGTTTTCGTGGTGCTGCAGGACCATCTCAAGGCCCTCCCAGCGCATATTGACAAACTCCTGCATCATGCGAAAGCCGTCCAGGGGATGGCGTTTAACCTGGGCCATTTCTTCTTCGGTGAGCTGCCCCTTTTTCTCCAAGATGGCCCGTGGGGTGCGGATCAGACCGATGTCGTGAACCAGGGCGGCCAATCCGAAAGCCCGGATATGCTCCTGATCCCAATTTAGAAAGCTGGTGAAGGCCAATCCCAGCAGGCAGACATTGAGGCAGTGGGCGCTAATGCGGTAACTATGCCGTCTGAGGTCCAATAAATTCAAGATGATATGGCGGTCGCTCTCGATTAAATCAAAGAAGTTATCCAAATATTTCATGGCCAGCTTGACATGTTCCCCGGTGCGGACGGTTTCACTGGCAAAAAAATTGATAGTCCAGATATTAATGGCATCATAGACCCGCAGGCTTTTTTCCAAATCGGTTTTATTGGGGTCGGCCAACAGCAGATCCAGGTTGTGATGGAGATATTGCATTACCCGGTCCATCTCTTCCAGGGAGATATAGACACAGGAAATCTTGAGGTCGAGCAGCTTCTGTTGCCAATCCCTCCGAAAAACTTCACCCCGCTCGCATCCTTTGATAATTTGGGGATCCGTTTCCCCTTGTTTTTTGACCTTTAGATAAATATCAAAGGGGACCTCCCAATCTACGCTCAAATTTCGCAAGGGCAGGGGCCCATAGCCCCCTGCCTCTTCCAGATTGAAAGAAACCGGGGCTTCATTTGCTTCTAAAGCTAGCTCAAGAAGGTCAGTCATCGCTGGTGAAGGGGAAATCAATCGCTGCTATAAATTATTCCGGGTTATGCCAAATCCCACACCAACCTCAGGTTACTACACTTTCATTAAGGCTAAAAGCAAAAGATTCCTCCTACCTGCCAGCCAGAAATTTAATAAAGGCCGTCAGGTAATTCTGGTCGAAGAGCTTGCTCTTCTTCCAATCGCTGTGCATGGTCCAGATGGCGTCTATCGGGTCCATGGCCTCGCGCCAGGAACGCTTGTGGGTCATGGCCTCGTAACTATCCAGAATCCGGCAGATTCGAGCCCAGGTGTGGATCTGCGGGGTCTTCAGGCCCAGGGGATAGCCGGTGCCGTCACCGTTTTCATGGTGCTGCAATACCATCTGCAAGGCCTCCCAACGCAGATTGGCGAAACCCTGCACCAGGCGGCCGCCGTCCAGGGGGTGGCGCTTGATTTGCAGCATTTCTTCGGGAGTGAGCCCCCCTTTTTTCTCCAGGATGGCCAGGGGCACCCGGGCCAGTCCTATATCATGGATCAAGGCTCCCAGGCCGAACCCCAGGATCTTGTCCCGTTTCCAGCCCAGGTAGTCGGTAAAGGCCATTCCCAGCAGGCAGACATTGAGGCAGTGGGCGTAGAGGCGGGTGCTTTTGTGGCGGCCGATTTTCATTAAATCCCAGATGCTCTGGTCGTCGCCCCGGATCAACGGAAATAAGGATCCCAGAAATTTCAGGGCCACCCTGACTTCCTCAACGGTGCGGGCCTCCTCGTTATTAAAGAAGTTCATGGACCACAACTGCATTACGTCGCAGACCTGAACGCCTTTTTCCAGATTGCTTTTGACGTTCTCCTTCAGGGCCAGTTCCAGGTAATGATTGACATAATGCATTACCAGGCTCATCTCTTCCAGGGCGACATAGACGCAGGGAATCCGGAGCTGGAGCAGTTTCTGATGCCAATCTTCCAGGTAGACCTCGCCCCGGGCGCAACCCTTAATAAAGTGGGGGTTCTCCTGGCCCCTTTTTTTCATCTTAAAGAAGACATTGAAGGGGACTTCCCGGTTGACATTCAGGTTCCGCAAAGGCAGGGGCACATAGCCCTCCGCCACTTCCAGACCGGGGGTGATCAGGATTTCGCCGGCGTCTACGAATCGCTTCAGAAATTCGGTCATATGATCCGTCATGCGATTAATTATACTGAGTGACTTAATTAAATGCGCTTAGCATTCTCTGCGCCCTCTGCGCCTCTGCGAGAAACCTTTTTATCTCGCAGAGACGCAGAGAGCGCAGAGATGAATAATGCGCAATTATTTATGTCGTTTTGCATAACAATCTTTTACCGAAAACCGAAAACCGTACTTACCCGGTGGCCAGAAATTTTACAAAGGCCTGCAGGTAATAGTGGTCGAAGAGCTTGTTCTTTTGCCAATCGTCGGCCATGCCCCACAGGGCTTTCTTGGGCTCCATGGCCGGCCGCCAGGGCCGCTCGGAGGTCATGGCTTCATAACTGTCTAGAATCCGCAGAATCCGGGACCACGGTTTAATGGCGGTAATCTTCAGACCCTCCGGGTATCCGGAGCCGTCTCCGTTCTCGTGATGCTGTAAAACCATCTGCAAGGATTCCCAACGCATAAAGGCCAAATCCTGCAGCATGCGAAAGCCGTCAATGGGATGGCGCTTGATCTTAAATAACTCATCTTCGTTGAGCTTCCCCTTTTTCTCCAGGATAGCCCGGGGGGTGCGGATCAAACCGAGGTCATGAATCAAGGCCCCCAACCCGAACCATTTGATCTTGTCCCGATCCCACCCCAGGAATTTGGTGAAAGCCATCCCCAGCAAGGCGACATTGAGGCAATGGGTATAAAGGTGAAAGCTGGTCCGCCTGATATCCCGAAGATACAACATCTTCTGGCGGTCGCCCTTGATCGTCTGGAACAAGGCATCCAGGTTGTTTAAGGCCAGCTTGATTTGCGGCCCGGTGCGGGCTTCTTCGCTGTTAAAAAATTGGAAGGTCCACATATGCGCGGCGTCGCAGACCTGCATGCCCTTTTCCAGGTCACTCCGGCTGTCGTCCGCCAACACTGAATCCACCTGCTGCTGCAAATACTGCATGACCCGATCCATATCCCCCAAGGAGAAATAAACGGAAGGAATCTTGAGCCGGGCCAGTTTCTGGTGCCATTCTTTCAGGAAAACCTCCCCCTTGGGGCAACCTCTAATAAAATGAGGCTTTGTTTCCCCTTTCTGTTTAATTTTTAAATAGACATCAAACGTCAGTTCCCTCCCCACCGCCAGGTTTCGCAAGGGCAAAGGCCCGTAGCCCTCCTCCTCTTCCAGGCCGGGAAACAGAGGAACTTCATCCGCATCTAATTGTTGTTGAAAAACGTCAGCCATAGTTTCTAGGTCCAATGATGATCGGTTGGGGTTTGAGGCCGCGCCTCTTCGAAGGCCATGGCCCCCGGGACCGGAATTCTTTCAGTCTGCGTTACTTTCCTCATCGGCATCCCGGTCCTCCAAAATCAGATTGACATGACGGCGTTTCAGGTCCACGTGGGCCACCTTCACGGCCACCTCAT
>DYJG01000217.1:0-372 GCA_020723225.1 Desulfobacca acetoxidans
GCCCTCATCGGTTGGGCCGCCGGCTGCCCGGCCTGCGGCGCGGCCATCGGCGGCGGCGCCGGTTTGCTGGGAGGCTATGTCTACGATCGATACCAGAAATCCCAGGGCCGGCCCTGAAGTAGGTTGATATCGTTTTTCCCGGGGAGGCGGGTTATCCGCCTCCCTTTTTTTATGCGAAAAATGAATTTGGGGGGAAAAAGGGGAAAAGGGTAAAAGGGGAAAAGGTAACAGGATAAGTTATGGCACTCGCCGAAAGTTCCTTTTTATCCCGTTTCCCTTCTTCCCCTTTTTCCCTTTTCCCCCTTTTAGGGACTTAGTTCCCTTGGGTAGTAATCACTTCTTCAAGGATGTTAAATAGTCCACCAAAGCCCG
>DYJG01000217.1:382-5486 GCA_020723225.1 Desulfobacca acetoxidans
AGCGTCTTGCTTTGCGCCTTGGCGTCTTTGCGTGAGGTCCTATCTTTTCAGACCAAGCAGATAATCCACCAACGCCCGCATCTCCCAGGGCCGGAGATGGGCGTAGCTGGGCATCTTGGCCTGGGGAAGGCGGCTGCGGGGATGGGTCAGAATTGCCTGCAAGTCCTCCGGGCTGAGACGGGCGCCGATATTATCCAAAGAAGAGCCCTTCTGTTCCCCCTGGCCCGGCAAGGAATGGCAGGCCCAGCATCCCAGGCGCCGGGCCAATTCCGGCCCGGAGACCTCCGGCGCCGGGGCCGCAGCCAGGGTGGCGAGCAAAGTCAAGGCCAGAGAGGCCGGCCAGGCCGTCCTCTTCAAGGTTGGGCCTCGGCGATCATCTTTTCGAGTTCGGCCTTCTCCGGATGCTGGGGATTAAGCTCCAGGGCTTTTTTCAGGAGGGGCGCGGCCTTGGCCTTTTCGCCCCGGTGGTAGTAAGTAACCCCCAGGTTGATCATGGCCACCCAGAATTGGGGGTCGGCCTCGAGGGCTTTTTGAAACGCGGCGATCTCTTTGGCCCTGAGATCGGGGATCCCCAGTTGGTTGGCCTTGAAGCGATAGGCCATACCCATCATATTGTAAGCTGCGGCCGCCTTGGGTTCCAGCTCCGCGGCCTTCTGGAAACAGGCGATGGCCTGGTCGTACTCCTGTTTCTGAAAGTGGATGAAGCCCGCCTGCATCTGTTTTTCCGCGGTCTCGCCGCTGCCGCCGCAGGAAGTCAGAACCAGCAGCACCACCAGTCCCAGAATAAATTTATACATTACCGCCACCGGCCTTTTTAATATTTTCCACGAAGTAGTTGGCCTTCCCCGTATAGTTGAAATAATCACGCACTTCGGGAGGCAGGTTTTCGGCCCGCAGACTCTTTTCAATGGTCACTTCCGGCAGGTCTTCCATATCGAAAATGACCGCCTCGCTTTTGGGGATATCCGGGTCATGCAACATGAGGGACGGCTTCAGAGGATCCTGGGGATTAACCGACATGACCAGGGCCAGGCCGCCATTGGATAGCATTACCGGCGTCCCCGGCGGATAAACTCCGAGGCTGCGGATAAATAAGGTTAAGAATTCCGGATCGAGGGCCTTTTTCCATTTGGTAAACATATACGACAGGGCCTGGTAGGGGTTCATGGCCTTCTTGGGATCGGGATCGTTGCAAAGATTGTCATACAGATTCACAATGCTGATGATTCTGGCCAGTTTGGAGATCTTCACCCCACTCAGGAGTTGCGGGTAGCCTTTGCCGTCAAATTGCTCATGGTGCTGCAAAATTACCAGGGCCGCACTTTTGGGGAACGCGCTGTTTTTGGCCACAATCTCCACGCCGTACTGCGGATGCAGGCGGATAAGACTCTGCTCGGCCTTGGTTAAAGGCGGGGGCTTTTTGAGCACTTTGTTGTCGATCTTACTCTTGCCGATATCGTGAAAGAGCGCGCCCATCCCCAAATCCCGCATTTCCACGGGGGTCAATCCGGCCTTCGCCCCCAACATCAGCGCCAGCACCGACACATTCAAGGAATGGTAATAAATGCTTTCTTCGGTCTCCTGAATGGCCATGAGATGCATGACTGAATCATCGTCGGTAAGGAATTTCGCCGCTATTCTGGTAACCAGGATTCTGGCATTGCCCTCGGCCTCCTGGGAGCCGCTTAACATACTATCCATAATATCGGGAATGCCCTTGATGGCATCATTATAGTTTTCGGTGCACTTGCGCAGATTTTCCTGTTTCTCCTTGAGCTTCCCCATGCGCTCTTTTTTGATCTCCCACAGCAGCTTTACCACCGGGTCTTCCGGCGCCGGAGCCGCCGGCTTTGGGGGGGGAGTCGGGGCTGCCTTGGGTTCTTCGAGGGGCAAGGGTTGGCAGTCGCTTTTCTCCGGGACATAAATGACCTCGGCGATGCCGGCTTTCTTGAGGGATTCGATCTGCGCCGGAGTCTTTATCTTGAGGCTGTTAAACAGAAACGGATGGTCAAACCAGGAATCCCGGAGCCGAATGAAAACGCCGGGCTGAAGTTGTTCAATCTTGATACGCTTTTCGGTCTCGGTAGCGGTCAAAAATGACATATTTGGGATGGACCTCAATGGTATTATTCGGCAAATCCGGCCAGCAGCTCAAAAAATTTTTCCAGGTCTTCCGGCTTGGCGGCAGAGGCGCCCGAGGCCCTCGCCGGGGAAGAAATTATCCCTTGCCGGGCCAGGGCCTGTTTCCAAAGCCCCGCCGGGTTTTGCCCGCAGAATTGGGAGACCTGCTGCAGCCGGTTGCCCTGGTCCCACAGGGCATAGCGCCGGGCCGGGTCATCCGCGATCTCTTCGGGGTGAATGCAGGCCCGGGCCACCCCCTGCCAGGCCTGGGGGAGAATTTGGGCCGCGGCGGAGACCGCGCCCCAGGCCCCGGGCCGGGTCAGGAAGCGGACTTCGTCGGTTTCATAGAAGGCGAACCCCGGCCGGGCTGCGGCCGCATGGTGATAGTGGAGGAAGCGGCGCATCTCTCCCTGGTAGATCAAACCGAGGATCCCGGGCAGGGCCGCCACTTTCTTAAAGACCTGGGTACGGATGTTTAGATGCTTGAACATCCCCCCCCGGCGCCGCACCTCCCGGGGCAGGTTGAGAAGCAAAAGCGGCAGCTCCGTTTCCGCCAGCAACGACTGGCAATATTGGGGCAGCCCCCGGTTGCTGTGATACCACAAGGGCAGGTCCGCCAGGAAAACGGGGCTTTGGTAATCCCGGCGCCGGATTTCTTCCCGGACCCACGCGGCCAGGGCCTTAGTCTCCTCCGGGCTGTTTCCGGTGATCCCGAAAAAAAGGGGCACCTGCCCGGCCACTGCGGCCAGCAGGTGGGAGAGCAACTCCTCCCGGATTTTCCGCGGCAGTTCCAGACCCTCCCCCGCCAGGGGACTCCCGGCCAGCAAGCCGTCCGCCCAGGGCAGCACCCGGGCCAACAGCCGGTCCAAACCGGGACCGTCCAGGGTCCCGGCCGCGGTCAGGGGCGTGACCAGGTCGATGATCAGACCGGCAGGCGGGGTGGGGAAACCGGTTGAGTTGGCCATAAAATCTTGCCTTCAATAGTTCAAAGTTCAAGGTTCAAAGTTCAAGGTTATAAAGAAATATCGTTTTTTGGGTTGCCCCCGTTATGTCTGAGAAGTCCGGTTTACTGGCCATCACAAACTTTGAACCTTGAACCTTGAACTCTCGTTTAAGCCGTAAACTTAAACTCCCCCCGCCCCAACAGATCGTGGAGGTGAACAATACCCAAAACGGTCCCCTTTTCATCCACCACCGGGAGCACGGTGACCGCCTTGTGCTCCATGAGTTCCAGGGCCTGGGAGGCCATGGACCCGGGGCCGATGGTCCGGGGTTTGGGAGTCATCAGGTCCCTGGCCTTTTTCTCCTGGATATTGCCCCATTTTTTCAAAGCCCGGCGCAGGTCCCCGTCGGTGATGATGCCCTTCAAGGCCCGGCGCTGGTCCACCACCAGGGTGGCGCCCAAAAGCTTGGCGTCCATTTCCCGGACGATCTCTTCCAGGGTGTGGTCCGCCAGGGTGAAGGGGATTTGATCGCCGGTGCGCATCACCCCGGAGATGGCCAGGGTGAGGCGCTCCCCCAGGGCTCCCCCGGGGTGGAAGCGGCGAAAATCGCTGGCCTGAAAGCCCCGCTTGGTGAGGAGCGCCACGGCCAGGGCGTCGCCCATGGCCAGCATGGCGGTGGTGCTGGCCGTGGGGGCCAACCCCAGGGGGCAGGCCTCCCGGGGCACTCCGGTGTCGATGGCCACCCGGCTGTGCCGGCCCAGGGTGGAGGAGGGCCGGCCGGTGAAGGCGATCACCGCCGCGCCCAGGCGCTCCAGGCTGGGGAGCAGAATGGTCAATTCCTTGGTTTCGCCGCTGTTGGACAAGGCCAGGACCACGTCGTCCCTGGAGACCATGCCCAGATCCCCGTGCATCGCCTCCACCGGGTGGAGAAAGAGGGCGGGGGTGCCGGTGGAGTTCAGCGTGGCCACCAGCTTGCGGCCGACGATGCCGGATTTGCCCACTCCGGTGACGATGACCCGGCCTTTGGCCCGGTAGATAAGATCCACCGCGTGCACAAAACTGGCGTCCAGCTTGGGGATCAACGCCGCGATCCCCTCGGTTTCGATGGTCAGAACTTCCCGGGCCAAGTCTAAGAGATTGACAGCCATAACGATCTGCTTAAAAAGTTGTCAGTGGCCAGTGGTCAGTATAAATCAAGGTATGCTCTGGACTTACTCACTTAACGCAAAACGGAAAACGAAAAACGGAATATGGTTATCCGGCTGACTCTCGCTGCTACCATAGGTAATTATAGGGGGTTTAGTCAACCGCATATCTAAATCCGAAATTCGAATCTCGAAATCCGAAACAAATCCAAATCTCGAAAAAGCAATGACTAAAACATCAAACCAACCCATTTCTTAGGCTCATTCGCTCTTGCGCAGTATGCTTCCAAAGATATTCATCAATTCCGTCGCCTCCTGCATTAGGCTTGCCCACTCTGTTTCAATTGACGCCTCATTGCCGGTTTCAACCAAGCGCCCACAGGCGACTCTCTTTAGACTCCTTCCGACAGATCTTTATGCGCATGATAAAAGTCTTTCTTGCTCAAAGCCTCATTCGCCTCGATGTAGTTGGCAGCCACTGAACCTGAGGTTCTGATCAGTTGAGGTCCGTCTTGCAGGTTGCCCATAGTTTTCGGCAGTCGCTTCACGAACGAACGGACTCTCTGTGCGAAATTAAACGTCCGGTCCTCAAGATCATAAGGTTTTGAGTTTTTCGTCATTTGATATTGTTTCGAATTTCGAGTTTCGTATTTCGGATTTTCCCCTAGGCTTGCCTTAAAATGAAACACAAGATATAGTGGGTATGGGAGTCAACCGGATACCCCAAAAACGGAAAACGGTCCTTAATCCACCGGGGCCGGCGCCAGGTCCCGGCCCACCATGATGCCGTCCTTGCCCCGGCGTTTGCTGCGGAACATGGCCTGGTCGGCGATTTTCAGCAGCGTCTCCCGGTCCTGGGCGTCCTGGGGCAGGGTGGCCACGCCGTAGCTGGCG
>DYJG01000218.1:0-213 GCA_020723225.1 Desulfobacca acetoxidans
CCTTGACAATGGCCTGGTCGGGATTCTTGTCCTGTAGTTCGCCTTCCAAAAATCCAATCATTATAAGTATCGTTTTCGGTTTTCGGTTTTCGGTTTTCGGTTAAATTACTGAGGCAAGACATTTCCCCACTGATACCGACACTTCCGGCACTCCCAGCGTTTACTATCCCTGGTAACTTCACAGCCGGCAAGTTCCACCCTGCCGCTATCCAA
>DYJG01000218.1:223-5456 GCA_020723225.1 Desulfobacca acetoxidans
CATAAAGGATATAGACTACCCGGTCCGATTGGCATTTGGGGCAGGAAACCGGCTCATCCCATGGACGAAAATCCCCTGCTTGGGCAAATACCACCAGGAAGAAAAGAAAAAGCAATGCTCCGGAAATCTTCCCGCAGACCGGAGACCGACGACCAAAGACCCTATACGTCATTTCAAAACCTATTTCAGGCGTCATCGGGAATCGACCACAAAAGGATGCCCGAGGAAAAATCTCCCCCTTTTCTAAAGGGGGCAGGGGGGATTTTATAAGCGCCCGCAAATCCCCCTAAATCCCCCTTTAAAAAGGGGGACTTAAAGTCGGCATTTCCATCTCTTGGCAGTTGTCTAACCTAACCTGAATCCTCGGATTAGGTTTTAAAACAGGCTCGAATCACCGCGGCCATTTACTGTGAAAGAGGTGGCAAATCCCCACCGCCAAAGCATCCGCCGCGTGTTCGTTGGTGATTTTCAGGCCCAGGAGGTGCTCGATCATCAACTGCACCTGGGCCTTGGTGGCCTGGCCGTAGCCCACCACCGCCTTTTTCACGGTGGTGGCGGAATACTGGAAAACTGGGAGGGAAGACTGGGCCGCGGCCAGGAGCACCACCCCCTGGACCTGCCCGAGGACGAAGGCGCTGCGCACGTTGCTGGCCAGGAAGATTTCCTCCAAGGCCAGGGCCTGGGGCTGGTGCTGTCGGATTAAAGCTGTCAAACTGTCATATATTTGACGCAGACGATTTTCCAGGCTTGGACGGGAGCCGGCCAGGATGCGTCCCGAATCCAGGTGCAGGAGATTGTCCCGCTCCCCCTGGATGACGCCGAACCCCGTATGCCGGGAACCGGGGTCCACCCCCAGGATCACCTGGCTCACATCAGGGCCTCCAGGAGATTATCCGGAATATCGAAATTGGCGAAGACGTTGTTCACGTCGTCGTGGTCTTCCAGCAATTCCACCAACTTCAGCACCTGCTGCGCGGGCTTTTCCTCATCGATGCGCACCGTGGTTTTAGGGTGGAGTTGCAGTTCCGCCAAGGCAGGTTGAAAGCCTTTGGCCTCCAGGGCCTCTTTGACCTCCACGAAACTAACCGGATCGGTGAGAACCTCAAACTGGGTCTCATCGCTCTGAAGATCCTCCGCGCCGCATTCCAGGGCGGCCTCCAGGAGTTCATCCTCCTTGACGCCCTCCCGGTCGAAGACGATGACGCCTTTCTTGTCGAACATCCAGGCGACGCAGCCCGGTTCCCCCAGGTTGCCCCCGTACTTGGTGATCAGATGGCGCACGTCGGAGACGGTGCGGTTTTTGTTGTCGGTGAGGCTCTCCACCATCAAGGCCACCCCCGCGGGGCCGTAGCCCTCCAGGATCAGCTCTTCCAGGGCCGCGCCGCCCCCTTCGCCGGTGCCTTTGCGGATGGCCTTCATCATATTGTCTTTAGGGAGATTCTCGGCCTTGGCCGCGGCCATCGCAGCCCGAAGCCGGGGATTGCCCGCGGGGTCGCCGCCGCCTAAGCGGGCGGCCACGGTGAGCTCCTTGGTGAGCTTGCCGAAGACCTTCCCCCGCTTGGCGTCCAACGCCCCTTTTTTGCGCTTGATGGTGCTCCACTTGGAATGGCCGGACATCTTGGCTAACTCCTTAATAATTTTTAACCACAGAGGCACAGAGAGCACAGAGTTTCACAGAGAATTTTATAGTTTCCTTTGACGCCAAGGCGTCAAAGAAAATTATTATTTACCTCTGTGAATCTCTGTGTCCTCTGTGTCTCTGTGGTGAATCTTTTTTTTATTCATCGCCAGCAGGTAAATCTCCTTGCTGGCCGCCCGGGAGCCCGGGGGCTTCACCCGGCGGCAAATCTTGAACGCGGCCGCCAATTCCCGAACCAGGGCTTCCACTCCAGGCCCTTCAAAGACCTTTACCAGAAACAATCCCCCGGGCCGGAGCAGCTTCTTCGCCCACTCCCAGGCGGCCCGGGCCAGGTCCAGTGATCTCTGCTGGTCCACCTCCCTGATGCCCGTGGTCCTGGGGGCCATGTCGCTGACCACCGCGTCAAAAAAATCACTGACCGCCCTGACGGCCTCAAGTTCCAGGCCGCTTACGTCCCCGGGAACGAAGTACACGGGCGGCGCCACCTTAACGGCCGGCGGGTTTAGGTCCACCCCCACCACCAGGCCGCCCGGGCCCACCCGGGAGGCCAGGTATTGCAGCCAGGAACCGGGGGAGCATCCCAGGTCCAGCACCTTTTGTCCCGGCTGGAACAGGCGGTGCTTTTCGTCCAGCGCCTTTAATTTATATATGGCCCGGGCCACGTATCCTTCGGTCCGGGCTTGGTCGCGGTAGGGGTCGGGCACCCCGGGGCGGGGCATGATAAAGCGCCTATCTGGGTAAATTAACTGGATTTCTTTTACCACAGGAGGCCGCTTTTGGCAATCAAAAAGCCTATAAAGACTTCACCACAGAGACACAGAGGACACAGAGTTGCACAGAGAAAAAGACTTTTGCTTTGGCGCAAAGCGCCAAAGCAAAATTATTATCTCTGTGAATCTCTGTGCTCTCTGTGCCTCTGTGGTGAAATCTTTTTCTTTTGTCAAGATTTTGACAGAGATTAGCATCTTTGACTAGGTTTTTCTGCCGGAGTTTCTCCCGGACCAGATAATTCCTTATTCCCATCGGGACTTGCGGCCCCCACGTCCACTTATTGCGGCTGGCACAATCATTGCTCCATTAGAAAAAAAATTTTGCGCAAAGGAGCCCGGTGATGGCCCGCGAAAAAGAGCTACCCCCGGATGATATGGAGGCGGCTCCTCCCAAGCCTAGAGGGAAACTGAAGAAAATCATCATCATGGGTGCCCTGGCCGTGGTGCTTTTGGTGGGCGGCGCCTTCGCCTACCTCGTCCTGACTGACGACCCCTCTCCTGAAAAGGAAAAGGCCAAGCATGCGGATAAAGCCATGATGGCCCTGGAGCCTTTCCTGGTCAACCTGGCGGACAAAGACTCCCGGCGTTATCTCAAAGTGAAGATCGACCTGGAAGTGGATGGCGAGAAGGCGGTAAAAGAGCTGGAAAAGTCTATCCCCCGCATCCGGGACCAGCTGATTTTCCTTCTCAGCAGCAAGAGCTACCAGGATATCTGCACTCCGGAAGGCAAGCATCAGCTCAAAAAAGAGGTTCTGGAGCGCATGTCGGCCTTGCCCAATGGCAAAAAGATCAGCGGCGCTTTTTTCACTGAATTTGTGGCCCAATAGGAGATCAAGGTGACTAAGGTTCTATCCCAGGAAGAGGTCGATGCCCTCCTGAAGGGGATGATCGAGGGGGAAATCGACGTTGAGACCGACCAGCGGGCCCCGGAAGAGGGCGTCATCAACTACGATTTTACTTCCCAGGAACGGATCATCCGCGGGCGCATGCCCACCCTGGAGGTGATCAACGAGCACTTCGCCCGGGCCTTCCGGGTCTCACTAAGCATGACCCTGCGGCGCACCGTGGACATTCAGACCAATTTCGTACAGATGGTGAAATTCGGCGAATTCCTTCGCTCCTTGCCCCTGCCCAGCAGTTTCCACATCCACAAGATGGACCCCTTAAGGGGCCAATGCCTCATGGTGGTGGACAGTAAACTGGTCTTCGCCCTGGTGGAGTGCTTCCTGGGCGGAAGCGCCAAAACCCGGTTCAAAATCGAAGGCCGGGATTTCACCACCATCGAGCGCCGCCTGATCAACAAGGTGGTGCTCATGGCCTTCCAGGACTTGGAAAAGGCCTGGGCTCCGGTGCATCCCGTGAAGATGAACCTGGTCAGGGTGGAGATTAATCCCATGTTCGTGGGCATCGCCACTCCCAACGACATCGTGGTGATCAGCAAGTTCCAGGTGGAAATGGAGCAGACCGACGGTTTTATCACCGTGTGCATTCCGTATTCCAACATCGAACCCATCAAGGGGAAGCTCTACTCCGGGTTCCAGAGCGAGCAGTTGGAGCTGGACAGCCGCTGGACCGCCCGCATCCAGGAGCAGCTCCACGACATGTCCGTGAACCTCGTGGTGGAACTGGCCTCCACGGTGATGAACGCCAAAGACATTTTGAACCTCCAGGTGGGAGACATCATCACCTTTGACAAAAAGGTGACCGATCCGTTATTGGCCAAGGTGGAAGGTATCCCCAAATTCCTGGGCAAGGCCGGCCAGGTCCGCAACGCCAAGGCCTTTCAATTAAGCAGCAAGCTTTACACGCCGGCCCATTGAGTTAAGCCGGACCGGAGGGTAATGGAACTATGGCAAATGAAAGAGTGCAGGATTACGACTGGGAAAAGGCCCTGGCCGATAAAAACGTGGACCTGGAGCCGGATTTCGGGGACGCTCCGGACCTGGGCTCCGGAGCGGAAGCGGCAGCCGCAAAAAAAATCGGCCATCAAAACCTGGACCTGCTCCTGGACATCCCCCTGGAAATCACCGCGGAATTGGGCCGGGCCAAGATGATCATCAACGATCTCTTGCAGTTGGGCCAGGGTTCGGTGATCGAGCTGAACAAGCTGGCCGGGGAACCCCTGGAGATCATGATCAACCAGAAGCTCATCGCCCGGGGTGAAGTGGTGGTGGTTAACGAGAAATTCGGCATCCGCCTCACTGACATCATCAGCCCCTTGGAACGCATCAAGCAACTTTCCTGAGGCTGATAGATGACGGCTTTCGGGGGATGGGTCCTGGAGGGTTGGAGCCGGATTAACCTCTTCGCGCAAGGCGCTGCGGAGGGGATGGCCGCCGGCAGCCGGGCCATGGCCCAGGAATTTCCTTTCTGGCAGCACTTCATCAGGGTGGCGCTGGTCTTGGGCGCCATGCTGGGAGTGCTGGTCCTGGTCCTTTACCTGTGGAAGAGGTCCGGGGTCCTGCGGCCCCAGGGCGTCTCACCCTTGATTCAGGTGCTGTCCACCCATTACCTGGCTCCCAAGAAAGCCCTGATCCTGGTGGAAGTGGGCCGGGAAAGACTGCTGCTGGCCAGCGCCGGAGACCGCTTGAGCCTGGTCGCTTCCCTGGAACCCGCTACCGCGGTGGCCGGAGCCGAAGATCCGGCTTTGGCGCCGCCCCGAAAGAATGAAAAAGAAGGTGGGTGATGAATTCCAGCGTTGCTAAATACACCCTGTTGTTCCTTCTCTGTCTGCTGGTAAGGCCCGGCTTGGCCGCGCCGGCCGCAGGTTTGGGCGGTCTGGACCAGCTCCTGGCTCCGGAGCGTTTGAGCCTCTCTTTGCAAT